>CAZZVH010000090.1:0-10431 GCA_964657365.1 uncultured Burkholderiaceae bacterium | reverse complement strand
CAACGCGAGATCCGCTCGGCGCTGGTCAGCGGCGACTTCACGTCCTACACGTCGACCACGAACATCGGTGCGACCGCCGGCGGCGTGCACATCTCGCACCACGGCGAATACGTGCCGAAGCGCTGGCTGCCGCCATTGATCGGCACCGCCGTCATCGAATCCGAGGCCAAGAAGCAGTACAAGGAATTCCTCGCCGAGATCGACCGGCGCAGTGCCGCCGCGCGGTCTCGTCGGGACCAGGGCCCGTGACACCCGGACGAGGGTGACGAGCCGGTGGCGGCGCCTGCACAATGACATCCATGGGAAACACCGCCGGCACCCAGCGCCCCGACGAGGCCGCCGCCTCCGGCCGCGAGGCGCCGCCGCTCGCGCCGCAGGACGCGCTCTTCGCGACGCTCTACACCGAGCTGCATCGCCTGGCCCGCCGCGAAGCCTGGCGTGCAGGACCCGGCGCGCCGCTCGGCGCCACCACGCTGCTGCACGAGGCCTACCTCGACATGTCGCAGCGCGAGGCGCTGGTGTTTCCGGATCGGGCCCGGTTCCTCGCCTATGCCGCGAGGGCGATGCGCACGCTCATGATCGATCATGTCCGCGAACGCGGCGCCCAGAAACGCGGCGGCGATCTCGATTTCACCTCGCTCGACACGCAGAGTGCCGCGTCGGTGGCCGAGCCGGCGTTGCTGACCGAGATCGGCACCGCGCTCGACGAGCTCGGTCAGATCGACGCGGCGCTCGCCGAAGTGGTCGACCTGAAATTCTTCTGCGGCTTCAGCGTCGCGGAGATCGCTTCGCTGCAGGGCATCTCGGAACGCACGGTGCAGCGCAAGTGGGAAAAGGCGCGCGCCCTGCTCCACCGTTCACTGGCCGCCGGCTGAACCCCGCCGCGCGCCGGCGCGCTCAACCGTCGCCTGGCGCGACCGTCTCCGCGAAGCCGCTGCGCTCTTCTCCGATCGCGTCGATCAAGACTTGCGCTTCGTCCATGAAGGTCTGCCAGCGCAAGGGCTGCGAGACATAGAGCGCGGTCAGCACCCGTTCGATGTCTCCGGACGGATGCGACGTCAGGCCACCGGTCACGCTCAACAGCTGGAGCCGCGTCGCCGGGCGCAATTCCTTTCGTCGATCCTTCACGTCGTGCGCCGGTTGCGAGTTGAAGCCGGCATTTTGCCCCCATTGGACGCGCGCCTTGTGTCTGCGTCCATCATTCGTCGCCGTGCATCCCGCACGCGACCCGACCGGAGCCCTCGACGATGCCGAAGATTCTCGCGACCGTGCTCGTGGCCTGGTGCGTGAGCCTTCCGCTGACGGCGGACGCCTTCGGCCCAGAAGGCCACGAGGTCGTCGCGCTGGTCGCCGACAGCATGCTGACCGCGCCGACGCGAGCGCGCGTCGACGCCATCCTGGCGCTCGAGCCCGGCGCGACGCTGGCCTCGATCTCGAGCTGGGCCGACCAGCAGCGCGACAAGGCGACCGCCGCCTGGCACTACGTGAACATGCCGCGTGGATCCGACTGCGTCTACGTCGCCGAACGCGATTGCGCCGACGGCAACTGCGTCGTCGCAGCGCTCGACGCGCAGGTCTCGCGGCTGCGGACGGCCACCGGGCCGGAGCAGCTCGAGGCACTCAAGTACGTGGTCCATTTCGTCGGCGATCTGCACCAGCCGCTGCATGCCGGCTATGCCGACGACCGCGGCGGCAACAGCGACCAGCTGCAGGCCTTCGGCGCCGGCACGAACCTGCACGCGCTGTGGGACAGCGGCCTGGTTCGCCACGTCGAGCCGAGCGCGAGCGTGCTGACGACGACGCTGCTGGCGCAACCCGCGCCGTCGGGCTCGACGGCATTCGCGCCGGAGCAATGGGCGGCCGAGAGCTGCCTCATCGTCCACCAGCCCGACTTCTATCCAGCCGGACACGTCCTGCCGGACGGCTATGCGGACGAATACGATCCGGTCGTGCTGGACCGTCTCCATCTCGCGGGCATCCGGCTGGGGGCGACCCTGAACGCGGTCTTCGATCCGGCAAGCCGGTAGCGTGGAGGACGTCGCCCCATGACCGTCGATGCCCGACCCGGCCCGCGCAGCGCCTTTCCGGCGATCGGCTTCGCTGCCATCGCCGCGGTGCTGTCGCTGGGCGCTTCGCTCTGGCGACCGGCGATCGCCGCCGAGACCGATTCGGTGTCAGCCAGCTTCGACGCCGCCGCCATCGCGAAGGGCGCTCGGCTCGCCGCCGTCGGCAACTGCTCGAGCTGCCACACGCTCGCCGAAGGCCGGCCGTTCGCCGGCGGGGTGCCGCTCGCGACACCATTCGGCACCATCCACGGCACCAACATCACGCCCGACCGCGAGACCGGCATCGGCGACTGGTCGCAGCAGGCCTTCACCAGGGCCATGCGTGAAGGCGTCGCCCGCGACGGCAGCCATCTCTACCCCGCGTTCCCGTACGACCACTTCACGCACACCAGCGACGACGACCTGCGTGCGCTCTACGCGTTCGTCATGAGCCTCGATCCGGTGCACTCCCCGAACCTGCCGAACGACCTGCACTTCCCGTTCAGCATCCGCCCGCTGGTCGCCGGCTGGAACCTGCTGTTCCTGCACCGGACGACGTTCCAGCCCGACGCGGCGCAGAGCGACGAGTGGAACCGGGGTGCGTACCTGGTCGAATCGCTCGGCCATTGCGGCGGCTGCCATGCACCGCGCAACGCGCTGGGCGCGGAGAAACGTGAGGCCGGCCTGTCGGGCGGCGAGGCCGAAGGCTGGTACGTGCCTGCCCTCGATCACCGTTCGCCATCGCCGTTGCCGTGGACCGTCGACAGCCTGGCCGCCTATCTTCGGACCGGCCTCACCGCCGGCCATGCGATGGCGGGCGGACCGATGCAGGAAGTGGTCGACAGTCTCGCCAACGCATCGGCGGCGGACGTCCGTGCGATCGCCGTCTACATCGTCTCGGAGATGGGGCCGGTCGACTCCGGGCGCACGACTCGTGCGGAGGGTGCGAGGCGTCGTGCTGCGCAGGCCTCGCTCGATGCCGTCGGCGCAGCGGCGACCCCCACCGCGAACGGAACGGCGACGGCGCAGCTCGGCGCGACTGTCTACGACGGCGCGTGCGCGCGCTGCCACGATCTCGGCCGGACGGTCTCGTCGGGCGGCGCGTTGCAGCTGCCCCTGGCCGTCGCCCTCTACGACCCGGACCCGCGCAGCCTGATCCGGATCGTTCGGCAAGGCATCGTGCCGCCACTGTCGCAGCGCGGCCGCTGGATGCCGGCCTTCGGCGCCACCCTCACCGACGATCAGCTCACCGCCCTGCTCGGCTACCTGCGCAGCACCGCAGCCGACGCGCCACCCTGGCCGGATCTCGCGAAAGCGGTGCGCGACACGAAGGCAACGCCATGATCACCCTGCACGTCAACGGCGCCGACCGGCAGGTCGATGCCGATCCTTCGACGCCGCTTCTCTACGTCCTGCGCGACGACCTGCGCATGAACGGCGCGAAGTTCGGCTGCGGGCTCGGCCAGTGCGGCGCCTGCACGGTGATGATCGGCGGCGAGGCCGCGTTTTCCTGCCTGATGCCGATCTCGCTGGTCCAGGACCGGCCCGTGAAGACGGTCGAAGGCCTCGGCACGATCGACAAGCCAGGCGTGGTCCAGCAGGCGTTCATCGACGAGCAGGCCGCGCAGTGCGGCTACTGCATCGCCGGCATGGTGATGCGCGCACAGGCCCTGCTCGAGCGCATGCCGAACCCCAGCGACGGCGAGATCCGCGCCGCGATGGCGCCGAGCCTGTGCCGCTGCGGCACGCACATGCGCATCCTGCGCGCCGTGCGGCGGGCCTCCGACACGATGCGCGGCGTCGCCTCCGCCGCGCCTGCGGCATCGCGATGACACTCGACCGGCGCTCCTTCCTGGCGGCCGGCGGCGGCCTCGTCGTCTCGTTCGCGATCGGCCCTAGAGCGATCGCCCAGGGACCGGCCAAGCCGGCCGTGCCACAGCTGCCCGGCAGCCTCAAGACACAGCCCTTCCTCGACGGCTGGATTCGCATCGGCAGCGACGGCGTCATCACGGTCTTCACCGGCAAGGCCGAGCTCGGCCAGGGCATCAAGACGGCGCTCATCCAGATCGCGGCCGAAGAGCTCATGGTGGCACCGGGCCGGATCGCCCTCGTCACCGCCGACACCGAGCGCACCGCCAACGAGGGCTACACCTCCGGCAGCCATTCGATGCAGGACAGCGGCACCGCCATCCGGCATGCCTCGGCGCAGGTGCGCGCGATCCTGGTCGATCTCGCGGCGGCCAGGCTGGGCGTCGCTGCCGAGACCCTGCATGTCGGCGACGGCCGCATCTCGATCGACGATGCCCGCGGCCTCACGTACGCCGAGCTGGTGGCCGGCGACCCGCTGCACGTGCAGGCGGCGCCGCAGAGCGCGCTGCGGCCGGCCGCCGAACACCGGATCGTCGGGCGGTCGATGCCGCGCGTCGACATTCCGGCCAAGGTCGCCGGCGGCGCGGCCTACGTGCAGGACCTTCGGTTCGACGGCATGGTGCACGGGCGCATCCTGCGCGCGCCGTCGCATGCCGCCACTTTGGCCGGCCTCGACACCGGCGCGGTCGAGAAGCTGCCGGGCGTGCTGAAAATCGTCCGCGACGGCCGCTTCATCGGCGTGGTCTGCGAGCGCGAGTACCAGGCCGTGCTCGCTCAGCGCGCGCTGATCCGCGCCGCCCGCTGGGACGAGAGGCCGAGCCTGCCGGCCCGGGCGACCCTGTTCGAGACCGTGCGCGCCGCGCCGTCGCAGGAGTTCGTCATCCTCGATCGCGGTGCCGGCGCCGGCGGCGCTGAATCAGGCCGGACGATCACGGCCACCTACCAGCGCCCGTATCAGCTGCACGGCTCGATCGGCCCGTCGTGCGCCGTCGCCCGCCTCGACGACGGCCGCTATACCGTCTGGACGCACACGCAGGGCGTCTATCCGCTGCGCAAGGCGTTGGCCGAACTGCTCGGCACGCCGGAGGCGCAGGTCCGTTGCATCCACACTGAAGGGTCCGGTTGCTATGGCCACAACGGCGCCGACGACGTCGCCGCCGATGCGGCGCTGCTGGCGCGGGCGATGCCCGGCCGTGCGGTGCGCGTGCAGTGGATGCGCGAGGACGAGCACGCGTGGGAGCCCTACGGACCGCCCATGGTCGTCGACCTGCGTGCGCAGCTCGATGCCGGCGGCCAGATCGTCGGCTGGCAGCACGAGGTCTGGAGCCAGCCCCATTCGTCGCGGCCCGGTGCGGCCGGCGATCTGCTCGCGGGCACCGAGCTGGCCACGCCGTTCAAGCCGACCGTGCAGAAGCCCATTCCGCAACCGGAAGGCGGCGGCGACCGCAACGCGATCCCGCTCTACGTGCTGCCGAATGCGCGCGTCGTGCATCGCTTCCAGCCGGACATGTCGCTGCGCGTCTCCGCCATGCGCTCGCTCGGCGCCTACGTGAACGTCTTCTCGATCGAGAGCTTCATGGACGAGCTCGCCCAGGTGGCGAAGGTCGATCCCGTGATCTTCCGGATGCGCCACCTCGGCGACCCGCGGGCGCTGCAGGTGGTGCGCACGGCCGCCGAGAAGTTCGGCTGGGCCGAATGGCGACCGCGCGTCGGCCATGGCCGCGGCTTCGCCTTCGCTCGCTACAAGAATCTCGGCGCGTACGCGGCCATCGCGCTCGAGGTCGAGGTCCATCGCGACACCGGCACGGTGCACATCGTGCGGGCCGTCGCCGCGACCGACAGCGGCGAGGCCGTCAACCCCGACGGCATCCGCAACCAGATCGAGGGCGGCATCGTGCAGTCGGCGAGCTGGACGCTCGCCGAAGAGGTGACGTTCGACGCGACGCGCGTCACCAGCCTCGACTGGGGCGGCTATCCCATCCTGCGGTTCCCGCAAGTGCCTGACCGGATCGACGTCGTCGTCGTCGATCGTCCCGGGCAGCCATTCCTGGGCACCGGTGAAGCGACCCAGGGACCGACCGCCGCGGCCATCGCCAACGCCGTGGCCGACGCCACCGGCGTGCGTTTCCGCGAGCTGCCGCTGTCGCCGGCCCGGGTGCGCGCAGCGACGCTGCTCGGCGCAGCCACCGCTGCACCCAGGACCGCGAGCGTCGGATCGCCTTGACCGCAAGCTGACAAATTCGTCATCTTGGCGACAGCGGGGACGTTCCTTCGCTCCGTAAAGTCTCGGCATGACCGCACCCCGGGCCAGCATGCCCGTGCCATCGAATCACGCTGCCGCGTCGCATTCGCCTCTCCGTCCTCGTCCGGGCCACCGCGCGGCCTGGCTGGCTGCCGCCATCTGGCTGAGTGGTTGCGCCGTCGGCCCCGACTACGTCCGCGTGCCCGTCGAGGTGCCGCCCGCCTACGGTGAGGTCGGCCCCTGGAAGACGGCACAGCCTCAGCCGATCGATGCGCGGCACCCCTGGTGGCAGCTCTACGGCGATCCGACGCTCGACGGCCTGATCGACAGCGCGAACGGCGCCAACCTGAACATCCGGCAGGCCGAGGCTCAATACCGCGAAGCGCGCGCCCTCGAAGCGCAGGCGCGCTCCGCGCTGTTCCCGAGCGTGAGCCTCAGCGCCGGCGCCAGCCGAGGTCGCAGCGACACCACCGGCATCCGGACCGCGGACGCCTTCGGCACCGGCCTCGGCGCCAGCTGGGTCCCCGATTTCTGGGGCGGTGTGCGCCGGGCCGTCGAGGCCGGACACGCCGGCACCGAGGCGAGTGCCGACGATCTCGCGGCCGCGCGCCTGAGCATCCAGAGCTCGGTCGCCCAGGACTACCTGTCGCTGCGCGTCGTCGACGTGCAGCGCGATCTCTACGCGAGCAGCGCCGAAGCCTATGCGCGGGCATTGAAGCTGACGCAGAGCCAGTACGCTGCCGGCGTCGCCCTGCGCTCCGACGTCGCGCTGGCCCAGAGCCAGCTGAAGACGACCCAGGCCGCCGGCGTCGATCTCGAGGCCAGCCGCGCCCAGCTCGTCCACGCCATCGCCGTGCTGCTCGGCAAGCCGCCCGCGACGTTCTCGCTGCCGCCGGTGAAGAAGACGCTGGCCGAGCTGCAGGCGCACCTGCCGGTGATCCCGACGGGCCTGCCGTCGGCGATCCTCGAGCGCCGGCCCGACATCGCCGGCGCGGAGCGGCGCGTCGCCGTCGCCAACGCCAACATCGGCGTCGCCCGGGCGGCGTTCTACCCGTCGGTGACGCTGAGCGCATCGGGCGGCTTCAATGCGGCCACCTTCGCACCGCTGTTCGACGTGCCCAGCCGGATCTGGTCGCTCGGCGCCGCCCTGGCGCAGACCGTGTTCGACGGCGGCCTGCGCGGCGCCCGCAGCGACCAGGCCGTGGCCGCCTACGACGTCTCGGTGGCGCAGTACAAGGAAACCGTGCTCGTCGGCTTCCAGCAGGTCGAGGACAACCTGGCGACGCTGCGCGTGCTCGACCAGGAGAGCCAGCTGCTCGCCGACGCGGTTCAGTCGTCGCAGCTGGCCGAGCGCTCGGTGCTGGCGCAGTACCGTGCCGGCACGGTCAACTACCTCTCGGTCGTGACGGCGCAGACGCTGTCGCTCACCAACCAGCGCAGCGTCACCCAGGTCGTCGGCCGGCAGCTCGCCGCCAGCGTCAGCCTGGTGACCGCGATCGGCGGCGGCTGGGACGCGAACGATCCGTTCGCCGCCGGCGCGAGCCCGCCAGCCACACCTCTCGCCGCGGCCGATCCGGCCCCCCGGACCAGCGCCGGTCAGCCCCTGCCCTCCCCGCCATGAAATCATCGTCCCGCCGCTGGCTCTACGCAGGCATCGCGATCCTCGCGCTGGTGTTGCTCGTGCTCGTCTTCCGTCACTTCACGGCCGCGCATGCCGACGAGAAACGCAAGCCCGCCGCCGCCCGAGAGGTCAAGGTGACGTCGACCCAGGTGGAGTCGCGCGATGTGCCGATCTACCGCACCGGCATCGGCACCGTCACCGCGACCCAGAGCGTCACCGTCAAGGCTCGCATCGATGGCCAGCTCGACCGCGTCGGCTTCGTCGAGGGCCAGGACGTCAAGGCCGGGCAGATGCTGGCGATGCTCGATCCGCGCACCTACCAGGCGCAGCTGGCCCAGGCGCAGGCGCAGAAGGCGCGCGACCAGGCCCAGCTCGGCAACGCCAGTGCCGACCTGAAGCGCTACACGACGCTGATCGGCGAAGACGCCGCGACGCAGCAGCAGGTCGACACGCAAAAGGCGCTGGTGGCGCAGCTCTCGGCCGCTGTCCAGACCGACGACGCGGCGATCAACTACGCCAAGGTGCAGCTGAGCTTCACGACCATCACGGCGCCGATCAGCGGCCGGGTCGGGGCGCGCCTGGTCGATGCCGGCAACATCGTCCATGCGGCCGACGCCGGCGGCCTGGTCGTCATCAACCAGATCGATCCGATCACGGTGCTCTTCACCCTGCCCGAAGAGAACTTCCAGGACATCAACCAGGCCCTGCATGCGAGCACGGCGCCGTTGCAGATCGTCGCCTACCCGCGCAACGGCGAGCAGCCGCTCGGCAGCGGCAAGCTGATCCTGCTCAACAACCAGATCGACACCACGAACGGCACGGTCCAGCTCAAGGGCATCTTCCCGAACGCAGGGCACGCCCTCTGGCCCGGCCAGTACGTCAACGTGCGACTGGTCCTGCGCCACGATCCACGCGCCATCACGGTACCGGCCGCGGCAGTGCAGCGCAGCCAGGACGGCACCTTCGTGTGGCTGGTCGGGGGTGACGGCAAGGCCGTCGCCCAGCCGATCAAGGTGGCGTCGATCCAGGACGGCATCGCCGTGATCGAGACCGGGCTCGAAGCCGGCCAGCGTGTGGTGACCGACGGCCAGTACAACCTCAAGCCGGGCATCGCGGTGACGGAGGTCGCGCGGGCGGCCGGCCGTGGTGCGAGCAGTACTAGCAGTGCGAGCGTTGCGAGTGGTGCGTCGGCTGCGGCGAGCGACGCGAACGGAGGCGGCAAGTGAACGTCTCGGCCGCATTCATCCGCCGGCCGATCGGCACGACGTTGCTGGCGATCGCGATCCTGCTGGTCGGCGTCGCGGTGTTTCCGCTGCTGCCGGTGGCACCGCTGCCGCAGGTCGACTTCCCGACCATCCAGGTCTCCGCGAACCTGCCCGGCGCCAGCCCGGAGACCATGGCCTCGAACGTGGCGCAGCCGCTCGAGCGACAGTTCTCGCTGATCGCCGGCCTCGCGCAGATGACGTCGACCAGCGGCACCGGCTCGACCCAGATCACGCTGCAGTTCGACCTGAATCGTGCCATCGACGCCGCCGCCGTCGACGTGCAGGCCGCCATCAACGCCTCGACCGGCCAGCTGCCCGCGAACCTGCCCAGCCCGCCGACCTTCCGCAAGGTCAACCCCGCCGATTCGCCCATCATGCTTCTCACGGTGCAGTCGAAGACGCTGCCGCTGATCCAGGTCAACGACTACGCCGACAACATCCTGGCGCAGCAGATCTCGCAGATCTCGGGCGTCGGCCTGGTCAACATTGGCGGCGCCCAGAAACCCGCCGTGCGGGTCCAGATCGATCCGACCAAGCTGGCCGCCGTCGGCATGTCGCTCGAGGACATCCGCGCCGTCATCGCCACCATCTCGGTGAACCAGCCGAAGGGCACGGTCGACGGCGCGACGCAGAGTTTCACCGTTTACACCAACGACCAGCTGCTCGCCGCCGCGCCGTGGAACGACGTCGTGCTGGCGTACAAGAACGGCGCGCCGATCCGCGTGCGCGATGTCGGCGTCGCCGTCGATGCGCCGGAGAACAACAAGGTCGCGGCCTGGGCCTACGGCGGCGCCGCCGCGCCGGACAGCACGATCCAGAACGGGCGCGGCATCATCCTCGTCATCACCAAGCAGCCGGGCGCCAACGTCATCGAGACGGTCGACGCCATCAAGGCGGCGCTGCCGCGGCTGCAGGCCTCGATCCCGCCGACGGTCGAGGTCAGCACACTGATCGACCGGACGCAGACGATCCGCGCCTCGGTCCACGACGTCGAGATGACGCTGCTGCTGACGATCGGCCTCGTGGTGCTCGTCATCTTCGTCTTCCTGCGCAGCGTGCCGGCGACGCTGATCCCGAGCGTCACCGTGCCGCTGGCGCTGATGGGCACCGCCGCGATCATGTACGTCGTCGGCTTCAGCCTCGACAACCTCTCGCTGATGGCACTGACGATCGCGGTCGGCTTCGTCGTCGACGACGCGATCGTGATGCTCGAGAACATCTATCGCCACGTCGAGGACGGCATGGACCCGATGGAGGCCGCCTTCAAGGGCTCCGAGGAAATCGGTTTCACCATCATCTCGATCTCGGTCTCGCTGGTCGCGGTGTTCATTCCCCTGCTGCTGATGGGCGGCATCGTCGGCCGGCTGTTCCGCGAGTTCGCGGTCACGG
>CAZZVH010000089.1:0-10472 GCA_964657365.1 uncultured Burkholderiaceae bacterium | reverse complement strand
GACAGCTTGAATTCGATCAGGCTGACGAAGAGCTGGATCGCCAGCACGAAGAACGAGATCAGGACGATCGCCCAGGCGAAGAGCAATACGGTGATCTGGATGAAGTTCTCGAAGAAGCTGACGAAGCCCATCAGCCCCGAGATCGACTGCAATATCGGCTGACCGGCGTCGAGGCCCACCTGTGCGACGCGGCCAGGCCGCAGGAAGTCAGCTTCGGCCAAACCGGTGCCGGACGCCTTCAGGCCGAGTGCCGCGAAGCTCTCGAACACCGCCTTGGACAGCATCTGCCAGTTGCCGATGAGGTAGGCGAACACGCCGACGAACAGCGTCTTCTTGATCAGCCGCGCGATGATGTCCTCGTCGCCAGCCCAGCTCCAGAACAGCGCTGCCAGGATGATGTCGATGAGCACGAGCGTCCGGGCCAGGAAGTTCACCTCCGGTCCGAGCAAACCGAAGCCGCTGTCGATGTATTGCGTGAAGATGCCGAGGAAGTTGTCGATGACGCCGCTGTTCATCGGCGATCTCCCGTCGTCGCGGGTTGCGTGGCTCCCGCGGCCGGCACCGCACGGGCCTGGCCGAGAAAACGTCGGCGGTTCTCTGCCCATGCGCGCTCGCACGCTTCGTCGCGCGGCTCTGCCGGCGTCACGGTATTGCAGCGCCCGAGTTCAATAGCGAGCGGATCGAGGGCGGCCGCAGCCGGGACTGGCGGGGTCGTCCTTCTCCCTTCCCGGCTGACTTCGATGGCGCTGGCCGCGAGCGCCAGCACCGCGACCGAGATCCCGGCCGCCCGCAGCCAGCGCGTCATGTCATTCGCGGGCATTGGTCAGTTGTGGAACATAGTAACGTTGCCGGGCTGATAGCCGGCACCAGGGACTAGGAAGCGCTGCAATTGAACCTGCGCCTGGTTCTGGCCGGCGGCGACCTGCGCACCCTGGAGGCTCTGCGCACGCCCCTGTGCCGCAAGCAGCGCGATCACGTCGGCAAGCTGCTGGGAAACCAATGCGAGCAACTGATTGCCGGCTTGGCTCGCTTGCAGTGCGCCCGTAGCGCCTTGGCTCGACGACACCAACGCGTTCACCTGCGTCTGCGCGGTGTTGATATTGCCCACGACGGTGGCCTGCGTCTTCAACGCATCCTGGAGACCGGACAACGTGTTCTGCCAGCGCGTCTGCGCCTGCGTGATGAGCTGCGCTGACGACGTCGAGCCGGTGTAGCCGGTTGGATAGAGGCTTTGAAACTGACTTTGGATATTCGCAACGTTATAGGCGATGCCTTGGGCCTGGCTGAGCAGCTGCTGCGTGCGTTGGATCGTGGACGTCAGTTGCTGCAACGACGAGTACGGGAGGCTGGTCAGGTTGCGCGCCTGGTTGATCAGCATCTGCGCCTCGTTCTGCAACGAGGTCACTTCGTTCTGGATCTGTTGCAGCTCGCGAGCGGCGGTCAGGATGTTCTGGCTAAAGTTGGCAGCATCGAAGACCGCCCACTGCGCGCGTGCCGGCGTCGGTGTTCCCAAAACGAGCGGCAGCGCAGCGACCCCGGCCAAGATCGCATGGCGCAGCGACGCAACGCGACGCGCTAAATTGTTCATCGTGCAAGCTCCTTGCGTGGGAATGCGGAAGACGAAGCTGGCGGGCGCGATTGGCCGTCGAGCAGCTCGGCTGCCCAATCGAGGCCTCGGCGTCGAAGCCATGCCGCGGCAAAGCCGTCACGGCCGTGCTCGGCCGATACCTTTGCGATCAGCGCCTGGTCGGTCTTCGAGGATGCCGCGCAGAAGGCGAGCGCGACTTCGCCGAGGCCCAGTTCGAACAGCCGGTTGCCGCGTCTGCTCTGGTAGTAGTAGTCGCGTTTGGGCGCTGCCCGCGCGAGGATCTCGATCTGGCGGTCGTTCAGGCCGAACCGCCGATAAATCGCGGTGATCTGGGGTTCCATGGCGCGCTCGTTCGGCAGCAGGATCCGTGTCAGGCAGCTCTCAATAATTGCCGGCGCGATTGAGCTCCCCTCGATGTCCGCCAGCGACTGAGTGGCGAACACCACGCTCGCGTTTTTCTTGCGCAACGTCTTCAACCACTCGCGCAGCTGAGCGCCAAAGGACGCGTCGTCGAGCGCCAGCCAGCCTTCGTCGACGATCAGCAGCGTGGGCTCGCCGCTCAGTCGCCCCTCGATGCGATGGAACAGGTAGGCGAGCACAGCCGGCCCCGCGCTGGAACCGACGAGGCCCTCGGTCTCGAAGACCTGGACGTCGGTCGTGCCAAGACGCTCGACGTCGGCATCGAGCAGCCGGCCCCACGGGCCCGCCAGCGTATAGGGCTGGAGCGCCCGCTTCAGGGCATTGGACTGGAGCAGGACTGAGAGGCCGGTCAGGGTGCGTTCCTGCACGGGCGCCGAGGCCAGCGACCCTAGCGCCGACCAAAGATGCTCCTTCACGTCCGGCGTAACTGCCACCTGCTCGCGCAGGAGCAAGTCGGCCAGCCACTCGGCGGCCCAGGCACGCTCGGCCGAGTCGTCGATCTCTGCCAGCGGCTGAAGTGCGACCGGCTCCGTGGCGTCGTCGGTCAAGGAGCCGCCAAGGTCGTGCCAGTCACCGCCCATGGCGAGGGCCGCGGCGCGGATCGATCCGCCGAAATCGAAGGCGAAGATCTGCGCGCACGCATAGCGCCGAAACTGCATCGCCATCAGCGCCAGGAACACGCTCTTGCCGGCGCCGGTCGGGCCGACGACGAGCATGTGGCCAACATCGCCCACATGGATCGATAGCCGGAACGGGGTAGCACCCTCGGTCTTGCCGAGCAGCAGCGGCGGCGCATCCAGATGCTCATCGCGTTCGGGGCCGGCCCAGACGGCCGAGAGCGGAATCATGTGGGCTAGGTTGAGCGTGCTCACTGGCGGCTGACGTACGTTGGCGTAGGCGTGGCCGGGCAGCGAGCCGAGCCACGCCTCGACGGCGTTGACCGTCTCCACCATGCAGGTGAAGTCCCGGCTTTGGATCGACTTCTCGACCAGTCGCAGCTTCTCGTCGGCAAGCCGGGCGTCCTCGTCCCACACCGTGACGGTCGCGGTGACGTAGGCTTGGCCGATCATGTCCGACCCGAGCTCGACCAGCGCCGCGTCAGCGTCGAGCGCCTTGTTGTTGGCGTCGGTGTCCAAAAGGGTCGACGCCTCGTTGGTCATGATCTCCTTCAGAATCGCCGCGATTGACTTGCGCTTGGCGAACCACTGCCGGCGTATCTTGGTCAGCAGCTTGGTCGCGTCGGTCTTGTCCAGGCAGATCGCCCGCGTCATCCAACGATACGGGAACGGCAGCCGGTTCAACTCGTCGAGCAGGCCGGGATACGTCGCCGACGGAAAGCCCATTACGGTCAGCGTGCGGAGATGTGCGCGGCCCAGGCGCGGTTCGAGGCCGCCGGTCAGCGGCTCGTCGGCCAAGATCGCGTCGAGGTGCATCGGCACCTCCGGGACGCGCACGCGGTGCCGCTTTGTCGAGACGGTAGAGTGCAGGTAGGTCAGAGTGTCGGCGTCGGAGAGCCAGGCCACCTCCGGCACGAAGCCCTCAATTAATTGCAGCACTCGGCCGGTGCGGTCGATGAAGCCGCGCAGCAACTCCCGCGCGTCGGCGCCCTCCTCGCGGGCGCGGTTCTCGTAAAGCCAGCCCTCGGCGCGAGACGCCTGCTCGGCAGGCGGCAGATACAGGAACGTCAGGTAATAGGCGCTCTCGTAATGGGCGCCGGCCTCCTCGAATTGCGCGCGGCGCTCGAAGTCGACCAGCGACGATGCGGGATCGGGGAAACTCGAAGGCGGATAGCCGAACGCCGCGTTGCGCTGCGCCTCGACGAAAACCGCCCATCCCGAGCCGAGGCGGCGGAGCGCATTGTTGAGCCGGGCCGACGCGCCGACCAGTTCGGACGGCGTCGCGCTGTCGAGGTCGGGGCCGCGGAAACGTGCTGTTCGTTGTAGGCTGCCATCCTTGTTCAGGATGACGCCCTGGGCGGCCAGCGCCGCCCACGGCAGGAAATCCGCCAGCATCGCGTTCGTCTTGCGGTATTCGGCCAGGTGCATCATCGGCTCAGGCCGCCAGATGGCCGGAAATGCGCAGATGGCGACGCACCACGTCGACGAACTGCGGGTCGCGCTTCGCGGCCCAGACGGCGGCTGCGTGGCCAATGGCCCAGAGCAGGAGGCCGGGGATCCACAGGCGCAGACCAAGGCCAAGGGCGGCAGCGAGCGTACCGTTCAGGATTGCGACGGAGCGCGGCGCGCCGCCCATGAGGATCGGCTCGGCGAGCGAGCGATGCACGGGCGCCTCGAAGCCCGGCACGCTCTCGCGCTCGGCTGCGAAGCTCGCCATCAGATCAGTGCCCCGCCGCCGAACGAGAAGAACGACAGGAAAAAGCTCGACGCCGCGAAAGCGATCGAGAGGCCGAATACGATCTGGATCAGCCGGCGGAAGCCGCCCGACGTGTCACCGAAGGCCAGCGTCAGGCCGGTGACGATGATGACGATCACCGCGAGGATCTTGGCGACCGGCCCCTCGATCGATTGAAGGATCTGATTGAGGGGCTGCTCCCAGGGCATGTTCGCGCCGGCGGCATAGGCCGGGGCGGCGGCGAACAGCGCGAGCGCAGTGAGGGCGGCAATCGAGAAGCGGTCACGAACAAACGCAATCGAGCGAGGCGGCATTATGGTTCTCCGGTTGGTGTAAGGAGGTAGTCGCCGGCCGGCGAGAGGCCGCTGACGGCGGCGAGTTCAGCCAGACGGCGGTCGCCGCCGCGGCCGGCGAGGACGGCGACAAGGTCGATCGTCTCGGCGATCAGGGCGCGCGGCACGGTGACCACAGCTTCCTGGATTAGCTGCTCCAGGCGTCGCAGCGCGCCAAGCGCAGAGCCGGCGTGGATCGTGCCGATGCCGCCGGGATGGCCGGTCCCCCAAGCCTTCAGCAGGTCGAGTGCTTCGGCGCCGCGCACCTCGCCGATCGGAATGCGGTCGGGGCGCAGGCGAAGCGACGAGCGGACCAGCTCGGACAGGGTTGCGACGCCGTCCTTGGTGCGCAGCGCGACTAGGTTGGGGGCCGCGCATTGAAGTTCGCGCGTATCCTCGATCAGCACCACGCGGTCGCCGCTGCGGGCGACCTCGGCGAGCAACGCGTTTACCAGCGTGGTCTTGCCCGTGGACGTGCCGCCGGCGACCAGCACGTTGCGGCGTTCGGCGACGGAGACGCGCAGCATCTCGGCTTGTGCCGCCGTCATGATCCCGGAAGCGACGTAGTGGTCGAGCGTGAAGATCGCGACGGCCGGCTTGCGGATGGCGAAGCATGGCGCTTGCACGACTGGCGGGATCAGCCCCTCGAAGCGCTCGCCGCTCTCCGGCAACTCGGCCGACACGCGCGGGCTTGCGGGGTGGACCTCAACACCGACGTGGTGGGCAACGAGACGGACGATGCGCTCGCCATCGGCGGCAGACAGGCGCTGGCCTGTGTCAGCGACCCCCTCCTTCAGCCGGTCGATCCAAAGCCGGCCATCGGGGTTGAGCATCACCTCGACGACGCCGGGATCGTCCAGCCAAGAGGCGATGTCGGGGCCGAGCGCGGTGCGCAGCATGCGGGCGCCGCGCGCGTGGGCCTCACTTCGGAACGGAACTGTCCCCACCTTGCCGCTCTCGCTCGCTGGCGCGGCTGCAAAAGCGCTGCCGCGAACGGGACGAACAAGAAGCGGCACGACGGGCGTTCAGCAACAAGCTTGACGGCGTAGTAGTGGGTTGGCGTGCGAAGGCAGGCCGACGGCGGGATGGCCGGTCAGCTCTCCGCGGAACTCTCGTCGGTTGCGGCGGGGATGTCTTCGCTGACCTCACGGACGATGCTGCGTCCGCTGGCGAGCCGGCGGCCGAGCGACTCGACGAACCCCTCGAACCGCTCGCGCCCCTTCGCCTGGGCGGCTGCCTGCGAACTGTCCGGCATGGGTGGCGTCACGGTGAGCCAAAAGCGTACGAACAACGCCAGCATCTCGACCGAGATGCCGAGGTCCCGCTCGAGCCGATCGTTCTGGCGCGAAAGGCGATCCAGCCGCCGGGAGATGGCCGCCTCCAGCTTGTCCGGCCCGTCCGGTGACAGGAAGGAGGCGATCGCGGCTTCGGCGATCAGCGACAGGGACTTATTACGGCGCGCGGCGAAGGCAGCAAGCTGCGCCATCACCGCCGGTTCGAGATAGACGGAAAGCCTCTCCTTCACGGCAAACGCCTCAAAGCGAGAGGCCGTCGTCTGGGTCGAGCGGCGCCTGCCGCACGGCGTTGCCGAACTGCCGTTGCAGGGCGCGCGTCTTCAACGCGGTGTCTGCATCGTCGCGGTCCTCCTCGTCAAACTCGAATTCGCGGGCTGGGGACGGAGGCTGGGGCACGATCTCCTCGTGCTCCGGCAGCTCCGGTTCGCGCCGGATGCCTCCGTTGGCCGGATCCTCCTCGTCCGCGGGTTTGACCGTCGCCGTCGGGTTACCCGGCAGCGTGTCCGTGACGGGGAGGACAAGGTTGGTCCAGTCGTCGGTGCGTTGCTGGGCTCCAGGAGTCTTGGCGATTGGAGCCGACCCTGGCTTTGGCGGGGCTAGCACGCGCGCCTTGAGCTGGGCGTCCTCGTAAAAGCGCGCCTTCTTGGCGCGTATCGGGTGCAGGCCGGAGACGAGCACCAGTTCGTCGGTGGGCGGCAGCTGCATGACCTCGCCCGGCGTTAGCAGCGGTCGGGCGGTCTCCTGGCGCGACACCATCAGGTGCCCGAGCCATGGCGATAGCCGGTGGCCGGCATAGTTGCGCTGCGCCTTCAACTCGGTCGCCGTGCCGAGCGCGTCCGAGACGCGCTTCGCCGTGCGCTCGTCGTTGGTCGCGAAGCTCACCCGTACGTGGCAGTTGTCGAGGATCGAATTGTTCTGGCCGTATGCCTTCTCGATCTGGTTCAGCGACTGCGCGATCAGGAAGCTTTTGAGGCCGTAGCCCGCCATGAACGCCAGCGCGCTCTCGAAGAAGTCGAGCCGGCCGAGCGCGGGAAACTCGTCGAGCATGAGGAGTAGCCGCTGCCGCTTCCGCTTGGCGTTCAGTTCCTCGGTCAGCCGCCGGCCGATCTGGTTAAGCAGCAGGCGCACTAGCGGCTTGGTGCGTGCAATGTCCGAGGGTGGGACCACAAGGTAGAGCGTCACGGGTCGGCTTCCCTCGACCAAGTCGCTGATCCGCCAGTCACAGCGGCGCGTCACCTTGGCCACGACCGGATCGCGGTAAAGGCCCAGGAACGACATCGCGGTCGAGAGTACGCCGGAGCGCTCGTTGTCCGACTTGTTCAGCAGTTCGCGCGCCGAACTGGCGATCACCGGATGGACGCCGTCCGGCCCGAGATGGGTGGTGGTCATCATCGCCCGCAAGGTCGTCTCGATCGGTCGCTTCGGGTCGGAGAGGAAGTTGGCGACGCCGGCCAGCGTCTTGTCCGGCTCGGCGTAGAGGACGTGCAGGATCGTGCCGACAAGCAGCGCGTGACTCGTCTTCTCCCAGTGGTTGCGGCGTTCCAGCGCACCTTCCGGATCGACCAGAATGTCGGCGATGTTCTGGACGTCTCGGACCTCGCAGTCGCCGCGGCGCACCTCCAGCAGCGGATTGTAGGCGTCCGAGTCCGAGCTGGTCGGATCGAACTTCAGCACTCGGCCGAAACGCGCGCGCCAGCCCGCCGTCACCGTCCAGTTCTCGCCCTTGATGTCGTGCACGATGGCACTGCCGGACCAGGTGAGCAGCGTCGGCACGACAAGGCCAACACCCTTGCCGCTTCGCGTGGGCGCGAAGCACAGGATGTGCTCCGGGCCGTCGTGGCGAAGGTAGTGCCGGTCGAGCCGACCGAGGATCGCGCCGTCGTCGCCAAGCATCCCGGCTGCGCGGACCTCCCGCTCGGTCGCAAAGCGGGCCGAGCCGTAGGTGGTCGCATCTCGCGCTTCGCGGGCGCGCCAGACCGACATGGCGATCGCGACCACAATCGAGGCAAAGCCGCCGGACGAGGCGATGTAGGCTCCCTCCACGAAGACGGTCGGCGCGTAGGCATCGAAGTGGAACCACCACCAGAAGAATGCGGGTGGCGCATAAACCGGCGCGCCGCGCCACAGCTCAAACCACGGGGCGCCAAGCTGCGGTTGGTAGCCGAGGCGCCAAGCCGTCCACTGCGTCGCAGCCCAGACGAAGGCCAGCACGATCAGGCCGACAACAATCAATTGGCCCCAGAGGATCTTGGTAGCGGACATAGAAGCCCCTTGGTGGAAGGGGCAGTCAGAGGTCTCGCTTCGGAAGAATTGCAAGGCTGAATTAGGGGTTTCGTGGTCCTGGATAATGCGGCGCGCAATGACCGGGTTTGGTGGTTAGTGCTCGGGCGGCTTTGGATGATAGATGGCGTTTAACCGCCATTCCAAGACGCGCTCGGCAATGAGACTGAACATGCAAGCGACTGCGATCATCCACGCTGATGGGGCCGTGACGACAGCCGGGCTGACCGATCGGGTGCCTTGGTGGAGCTTCACCAAGACCGCATTGGCGATCGCAACTCTTCGCCTCGTCGAGGACGGCTTCCTTGAACTGGACGACAAGCTTCCGGGCGAGGCGTTTAACGCTCGCCAGCTTCTCCGGCATGAAGCAGGTCTCCCGGATTATGGCGGAATAGCTGGATACCATTCCGATGTAGCAGCGGGGACACGGCCTTGGCCTGTGGATCGCCTTTTGGAGGCGGTGGATGTCAGGCGTTTACGATACGATCCAGGTGCAGGGTGGGCCTATTCCAACATTGGCTATTTCAGGATCACGCAATTGATCGAACGAACAACCGGTTTGAAGGTGGCGTCGGCTCTCCGGTCGCTCGTGTTCGAGCCTGCGCAGTTGGAAAGTGCTCGCCTCGCCATTGTGCCGGACGATCTTGCGGATGTGCAGATGGCCGATGCAAACAACTATCACCCCGGCTGGGTATACCACGGGCTTGTAGTCGGCTCGGTCAAAGACGCTGCCCGTCTATTATGGGCGCTTGCTTACGGCGGGCTGCTCAAGCCGGCTTCTTTCGCCACGATGAAAGAGCGGCGGGCGCTGCCGGAATATCGAAGCGATGTTCATCCCGACCCGGCTTACGGGCTCGGCCTTATGCTCACTGCAAACGATCCTGATGCACATCCGCTCGGGCATGGCGGCGCGGGGCCGGGAAGCAGGATCGCAGTCTATGCGCGGGCGCACCGGGTTGCGGCCGTATGGGCGTCATCGCCCTCTGAGATTGATCCCGATGTGCGAGTGCTGGAGATGCTGGCTGACTGAACCGTCTGGCGGGCTAAGGCCGCTTTTAGGCCAGGCATAATTGGTTTGCTTTGACCGTTTCTGGTCGAAACCTGCCGTTCAGCCGATCCCAAGACCACGCTTGCGGCCAAAACTCCAATCGACACCCGTCGCCGACGCAACCCCGGTCACTTGGCGACCGAGATGCCGCTCCAGCGCCGGCGTCCACGGAACCAGGCAGAACCCGAGGCCGTCGTCGATCATCGCGAAACGCCCTGAGGCCAGCGTGAGACGCTGGCGGTAGGTGCCGCCGACATGCTCGCTTTCCGCCACAACCTTTTCAGGCAGCTGGGTCTCGGCGGCAAGGCGCTCGCCGGCCGCCCCCAGCTCGCGTTGGCGGAGGGTATCGAGCAGGTCGCGCGCAAAGATCACGCGCTGACCTTGCCGCCGCGCCAATCCCTCGCTGACGAGGTGCTCGGTGCGTCGGTCGAGTGCGGCACGCACGTCGGCTCCATAACCGTTCTCGGATAGTGGCTCCGCCTCCCGCGCGATCAGCCGGCGATCAAGCCAGGTCGCGCCCTGCGCGGTCGCCTGAGCCTCGACGCCGAGGTCGGAGCGCACCGCTAAGGCGACGCGTTCGCGGCCGTCTGCGTCGGTGAACCGCCGCAGCTCGACGACAGCGCCCGGCGCGGCGTCGCTGGTCGCGTCGAGGTCCGGCAGGCGCAGGTGGTGGGCGCGCCCGTCCACGCCATCGACGATGGCGTAGGCCGTCCCTTTCAACTCGTCGTCGAGGCCGCGGGCGACGAACTTGCCTATGACTGGCCGGTCGGCAGCCTCTCCGGCGACGACCCATTCGGACGGGCTCCGCTCGCCGATCGTCCGATGCAAGCGCTTGATGATGTCGCCGCGCTCGCCGAGCGCGCGTAGAGAACTCTCTGCCTCGGGGCTCAATGTCCATTGCGCAGGGCCGGCCGGCATCGCCAGCCCTAGCCTCTCCAGCTTCTGCATTCGGCCGAGGCGGGCATGGTGAACGGCGTCAGGCTGGACAGCTGCATCGGGCCGAAGATCGATGATACCCTCGTTGCCGGCTGCGCGCCGGGCGAGACCTTGGTCGAGCGGCGTCCAGCGTTCAGAATCGATCTGCACTTGCAGGCCGCGACTGATCTCCTGGTCGGTGCGGGGGCCGAGCTCCATGGTGACGAGCGCCTGGGCGCGAG
>CAZZVH010000088.1:0-10476 GCA_964657365.1 uncultured Burkholderiaceae bacterium | reverse complement strand
GTGGCGTCGTCGGCCATGGCGAACGTGCTGGCGAGTGCGAGGGCGACCGTCGAGACGAAGAGGAGCTTGGCGTTCATGATGTTTTCCTGACGTTTGGGGATGCGATGCGTGAATGTAGTCATTGCGGATGCATCAATAAACGGGGCGTGGTTCAATTCTGCATTGGCAAAAGCGAAACAGTGAGGTGGTGCCATGGACAGGCTGCATTCGATGCGCGTCTTCGCCCGGGTGGTCGACGAGGGCAGCTTCGCGTCGGCCTCGCGCGAGCTCAATCTCTCGCCGGCGGTGGTCACGCGGCTGGTCGCCGACCTGGAGGATCACCTCGGTGCCCGCCTCATGAACCGCACCACGCGACACCTCTCGCTGACCGACACCGGCGAGGCCTACCTGGAGCGCGTCCGGCGCGTGCTCACCGAGGTCGACGAGGCCGAGGCCCTGGCCACAGCGTCGTCGTCGGAGCCGCGCGGCCACTTGCGCGTGCTGTGCCCGCCCGCATTCGCAGTGCACCAGCTCGCGAAGCACCTCAAGGTCTTTCGCGAGCGCTTCCCGCTGGTCTTCCTCGAGCTGTCGGTGCCCGGGCCGATCGACACGGTCGACGAGAATTTCGACGTCACCATCCTCACCGAAGGAGCGCGCCCGCTCGACGGCAGCTTCATCGCCAGGCGCCTGGCGCGCACCGAGGTCATCACCTGCGCTTCCCCCGAGTACCTCGACCAGCGCGGGCGCCCGCAGCATCCGCGCGAGCTGGCGCATCACGAGGCGATGGTGCCGAACTTCCTGCGCGACCTGACGTTCCGGACACGCAGCGCCGTCGGTGGCCAGGAGGAGACCTTCACGATCGACAGGCCACGCACGGGCCTCAGCACGACGCACACCGACACGCTCTACGCGGCTGCGCTCGCCGGCATGGGCATCACCGGCCTGCCGTCGTTCGTCGCCGAGGACGCGCTGCTCGAGAACGCACTCGAGCGCGTGCTGCCGCGCTGGCATCTCATGAGCGCCATGCTCTACGCCGGCATGCCGACCCGCAAGCACGTGCCGGCGCGCACGCGCGCCTTCGTCGACTTCCTGGTCGAGACCTTCGGCGGCGAAGACCGCGATCCCTGGCTGACGGCGGCCGGCTGCGAGACGCAGCTCTCGGCGCCGTCCCGGACGCCGGCGCCACGACGGTCGCCCGGCACGAAGAAACCGGCCGCCAAGGCTGCCGGTCGCCGCGTCAGGAAGTCGTCTTGATCGTGCTCTCGATCCAGTGCTCGAAGGCGACGAGGAACTTCTCGAGGAACGCCTTCGTGTCGGGCTTCTTGATCGCGCCGGCGTCGTCGAACAGGTCGCCCGTCCCGCCCACGTAGGCCTCCGGCTGCTGCATCGCCGGCACGTTCAGAAACGTCAGCGACTGGCGCAGATGGTGGTTGGCGCCGAACCCGCCCATCGCTCCGGGCGACTGGCTGATCACCGCGCCCGGCTTGCCGTTCCAGGCGCTCTTGCCGTACGGGCGCGACGCGATGTCGATGGCGTTCTTCAGCGCACCCGGCACCGACCGGTTGTATTCGGGCGTCACGAAGAGCACCGCGTCCGATCCCATGATGCGTTCCTTGAATGCCGCCGAGGCCGCCGGGGGCGCGGCGTCGTCGTCCTGGTTGTAGAGCGGCAGCTGGCCGATCTCGGCGATCTCGAGCACCAGCGAAGCCGGAGCGATGTGCGAGAGGGCCGTGGCGAGCTTCCGGCTGAGCGAATCCTTGCGCAGGCTGCCGACGAGAACGGCGACGTGGCGGGTGGGCATGGTGGTGTCCTTTCGAGCGGGCAGGGGATGGAATCGAGCGATCATCATGCCTGCCGCGATTTGCCGCCGACACCGACCGATGAACAAGGCCTTCACCCGCGAGAACGACAACGCCGACGATGACGACGAGGGCGAGGTCGCCGCGCCGCCCTTGCCCGAAGGCGCCAGGAACTACCTGACGCCGCAGGGCTGGCAGCGCCTGCGCGCCGAGTTCATGACGCTGCTCGACGACGAGCGGCCGAAGGTGGTCGACATCGTTTCCTGGGCCGCGAAGAACGGCGACCGTTCCGAGAACGGCGACTACCTCTACGGCAAGAAGCGGCTGCGCGAGATCGATCGCCGCATCCGCTTCCTGACCAAGCGGCTCGACATTGCCGAGGTCGTCGACCCGTCGCTGCACCACGGCAACGGGCAGATCTTCTTCGGCGCGACGGTGCGCTACGCGAACGAACGCGGCGACGAGCGCACGGTCCGCATCATGGGCGTCGACGAGGCCGACAGCGCCCAGGGCGACGTCAGCTGGATCTCGCCGGTGGCGCGCGCGCTGCTCAAGGCACGCGTCGGCGACGAGGTGCGCTTCATGACGCCAGGAGGTCCGGAAGTGCTGGAGATCCTCGCGGTGAGCTACCCGCCGCCTCCGGCTGCGGAGCCACCCAGTCGCGCAGCTTCCCGGGGTTGAGCAGGCCCTGCGGATCGAAGCGGGTCTTGGCCGCGAGCACGGCCGGGTCGAGCGCCCCCTGCCGGCCTTCCTCGACGATGAAGACGTGCGGGTTGTTGATGTTGACGCCGTGGTCGCGGTGGATCTGCATGATCTCGGCGAGCCGCTCGTCGGTGGTGTAGCGGATCAGCTGCAGGCCGCTGCAGTTGCTGGCGCCGTCGCGCGTGCGCAGGAACTCGAGATGCATCATCACTTCGCCCGACAGCTCGCGCTCGAGCGCCTTGGCCTGGGCGAGGTGGCGCGACGGATCGAAGGCGCTCTGGATGTAGGTGAGCGTCTTGTCGGTCTTGAGTGCCACCAGGGTCGTGTGGTTCCAGGTGAATTCGAGCAGCGTCCGGTTGCTCGCCTGCACCTCGGCAGCCGTCTTCCGGTACGTGATGCGGCCACCGAACCGGCACACCAGCTCCGCGGCGCCGCCCTCCGACGACACGGCGACCAGGAAGATCACCGCGTGGCAGCCGATCGGCATGAATTCCGAGAGGCTGGTCATGTAGCCGGGCACCGGTGCGGCGAGGAAGCACACCTCCTTCTTGACCAGGCCCGGTGCCGCGGCGAGCACGCTGGAGAACTCGATGCCGGCATCGAAGCTGTCGAACACGGCGATGCATTCGAGCCAGCCGAGGGCGGGCGCCAGCGCCACCTCGAGCTCGAGGACGATGCCGTTGGTGCCGTAGACGTGGTGCAGCAGCATCGCGTCGGGCGAGCGCAGCTCGAGCACGCGCGGCTCGGGCTCGACCGTCATGACGCGGGCGCCGAGCACGTTGCCCACCGCCGCGACCGGGCCGTAGGTGATCGAGCCGGCGCCGCCGAAGCCGCCGCCGAACAGGCCGCCGAGCGTGGCGCTGCGGAAGGTCGACGGCAGCCAGCGCAGCTCCCAGCCGTGCGGCCGCGCCTGGCGGTCGAAATCGGCGAGCCGGATGCCGGCCTGGGCGCGGCCGCAGCCGTCGCGCACCCAGCCGAAGCCGTTGTAGCCGCTCATGTCGAGGATGAGGCCGCCATGCAGCGGCGTCGACTGGCCGTAGTTGCCGGTGCCGCTGCCGCGCAGCGTGATCGGGATGCCGTCGCGCGCGCAGGCGGCGACGATGCGCCGGATCTCGTCTTCGGTGCGCGGCCGCACCGCGAGATCGGCCCGCTTGTCGGCGAGCTGGCGCTTGAGCACCGGGCTGAACCAGGCGAAGTCCTGCGACAGCCTGGCCACCCGTTGCGCATCGGTGATCCAGTCGAGATCGGTGAGCTCGTCGGGCAGGCGGGCGGCGACGGCGGGGTCGTAGGTCATCGTCTGTCGTCCGAGGCGGTCAGTCGCGCGAGATCTCGCTGGCATGCCACGAGCCGAGGGCGGCGCGCGTCAGCCAGGCCATCGCCGCGAACAACGCGACGCCGGTGAGCGAGATGAGCAGCAGTGCGGCGAACATGCGCGGGATGTTGAGCTGGAAGCCCGATTGCATGATCTGGTAGGCAAGACCCGAGCCACTGCCGCCGGTGCCGGCGACGAATTCGGCCACCACCGCGCCGATCAGCGCCAGGCCGCTCGAGATGCGCAGGCCGCCGAAGAAGTAGGGCAGCGCGCTCGGGATGCGCAGGCGCAGCAGGGTCTGGGTGCGGCTGGCGCGATTCAGCTTGAAGTAGCTCTGCAGGTCGGGGTCGACGCTGCGCAGGCCGAGCGTGGTGTTGGCGATCACCGGGAACAGCGCGACCAGCGCGGCGCAGATCACCATCGACGCGGTCGGGTCCTTGATCCAGATGATGATGAGCGGCGCGACGGCGACGATCGGCGTCACCTGCAGCAACACCGCGTACGGGAAGAGCGCGGTCTCGACCGCACGGTTCTGCACGAACAGGAACGAGATCAGCACGCCGGCGACCGTGGCGACCAGGAAGGCGAGCACGGTGATCTTGACCGTGACCAGCAACGCGTGGCCGAGCGGCTGCCAGTCGCTCGCCAGCGTCTTCATCATCAGCCACGGCGATGGCACGAGATAGGGCGGCAGGTCGAGGCCGGTGACGAGGCCCTGCCAGGCCGCAACGATGACGCACGCGACGACGCCCGGATAGGCGATCCGCTTGAAGCTTTCGCGTCGTGCGAAGGCGGCCAAGGTCATGCATCGACCTCGGCGCTGGCGCGCAACAGGCTCTCCTGCAGGCGGCGGGCGTGGACGCTGAACTGCGGCGAGACCATGAACTCGGCCGTGCGCGGATGCGGCTCGTCGATGCGCACGTCCTCGACCACGCGGCCCGGCCGCGCCGCCATCATCACGACCCGGCTGGAGAGGAACACCGCCTCGTGGATCGAGTGCGTGACGAACACGACCGTCAGCCGCTTCTCGCGCCATAGGCCGAGCAGCTCGGCATCGAGCTTGTGCCGCGTGATCTCGTCGAGTGCACCGAACGGCTCGTCCATCAGCAGCAGGTTCGGCTCGGTGACCAAGCCGCGCGCGATCGAGACGCGCATCTGCATGCCGCCCGAGAGCGTGCGCGGCAGGGCGCCGGCGAACGTCGTCAGGCCGACCAGGGCGAGCGCATCGGCGACGCGCGGATCGCTCTGGTCGCGCGGCACGCCGGCGAGATCGAGCGGCAGGCGCACATTCGAGGCGACGCTGGCCCACGGCATCAACGTCGGCGACTGGAACACGAAGGCGATCCTGCGGCCGCTCGCCTCGAGCTGCGCGACCGGCTTCCGCCAGAGCAGCAGCCTGCCGTCGCTCGGCTCGAGCAGGCCGGCGATCATCTTCAGCAGCGTGCTCTTGCCGCAACCCGACGGCCCGAGCAGTGTCACGAACTCGCCTTCCTCGATGCGCAGGTCGACCGGCTGCAGCGCGTGCGTGCCGTCGGGGTAGGTCTTCTCCGCCGACAGCACCTCGACCGCGGGAAGGGCTTCCACCATCGTCACGGCAGGACCTTGATGTCCTTCACGAATTCCGTGTCGTAGCTCTTCGACATCTCGACCTTGGCCGGGTCGATCAGCTTGGCCGAGACCAGGAAGTCGTAGCTCGCCTTGATGCGCGCCTCGGTCATGATGCCGATGCCGAGCTTCGCGGCATCGCCTCCGGCGACGATGCCGGTCTCCTTCAGCTTGGCGACGCTGTAGGCGAGCTGGTCGTCGGTCATGGCCGGGTTGTCCTTCTTGATCAGGGCATTGCCCGGCGCCGGGTCGTTCAGGTAGCTCTTCCAGCCTTCGGCGCTCGCCTTGACGAACGCCGCCACCGCGGCCTTGCGGTCCTTGACGGTCTTGTCCATGCACGTGACCGTGGTCGCGTAGGCCGGGAAGCCGAAGTCGCCGAACAGGAAGGCGTTGGCCTTCACGCCGATCTTCTGGATGGCGTACGGCTCCGAGGTGATGTAGCCCTGCTGCACCAGGTTCTTGTCGGCCACGAACGGCTGCACGTTGAAGGTGTAGGGCCGCGTCTGCTCTTCGGTGAAGCCGTACTTGGCCTTCAGCCATGGCCAGTAGCCGAGGCGGGCGCCCGAGCCGATGAGGATCGTCTTGCCCTTCATGTCCTCGAACGACTTGACGTCGTCGTGGGCGATCAGCGCCTGCGGGTCTTTCTGGAACATCGCGGCGACGGTGACCACCGGCACGCCGCTCTCGCGCGTCTGCACCATCTGCAGGTCGCTCGAGCCCATCACGCAGTCGGCCTGGCCGGCCGCCATCAGCTGGATCACGTTGACCTGCGGACCGCCCATCTTCACGGTCACGTCGAGACCGGCCTTCCTGTAGATGCCCGTGGCGATGGCCTGGTAGAAGCCGCCGTGCTCGGCCTCGGCGAACCAGTTCGTCATGAAGAGGAACTTCTCTTCGGCTTGCGCCGGCGCGCAGACGCCGGCGGCGCTTGCGGCGAGCAGGCCGGTGAGGGTGGCGCGGACGAGGGCGCCGCGTGCACGCGTGGTCGATGGTCGAATCATGGTGATGCTCCTGAAGGTCGAGAGGGGTGGCGGTGGCGGAAGGTCAGGGCAGGCTCTGCTGGATGAAGCCGGCGTGCTGCGCGCGGCCCCAGGTCGCTTCCTCGCGCACCACCCAGCGCAGCTGATGCAGCTCGGTGATGGCCTGGGCCCAGCCGACGGCCAGCGATTCGAGGATCGCCTCGCCCTGTTCCTTCGTCGCCGGCAATGGATCGCCGATGACGCCGCTCGGGCCGAAGTCGCGGGCGCTCCAGGCGCAGGCCGGACGACCGTCGGGCGAGAGCAGCTTCGACGGGAACTCGGGCGGGTAGTTGGCGACGGCGCGCTCCATGTGCACGGTGTCGGGCGCCAGCGCCAGCATCAGCGCCGTCTCGCCGTGGCCCGCGTGCATCGCCAGCTTCTTCTCCTTGTCGGAGAGATAGCGGCCGGCCACGTTCGGCACCTGCCAGGTGAAGCTCGGCACGACGATGAAGTCGCCATGGCGCAGGCGCATCTCGCGCGCCGAGATCTGCATGATCTGCGGCTGGCCGCCGTGGCCGTTGACGATCAGCAGCTTGCGAAAGCCGGCGCGGTAGACCGACTCGCCGATCTCGTTCATCGTCGCCAGCAGCGTCTCGCCGCTGAGCGTCATGGTGCCGGGGAAGTGCAGGTGCTCCTCCGACTTGCCGTAGACGATCGGCGACATCGCGAACGCCGGCACCTCGGCCGGCAGCTTCGCCAGCGCATGGCCGACCACGCCCGACGAGATCACCGAATCGACCGCGCAAGGCAGGTGCGGGCCGTGCTGCTCGGTCGCGCCGGTCGGAATGACGATGACCGTGTTCTCGCGATCGGGCAGGGCCGCGATGTCGGTCCAGCTGAGATAGGGAAGGAAGCGCGATGGCGGGTTGTAGCCGTGCAGCATGAAGCTCTCCGGAAGGTCGATGCGGATCCCGTCGGCAGCTGCTCAGCGCGGCAGCCAGGCGGTCGCCTCGACTTCGATGAGGATGTCGTCGGTGGGCAGCATGGCGCTGACCTCGACCACGGTGGAGGCCGGCGGATCCGCCGGGAAGAACAGCTTGCGGACGCGGCCGTAGTACGGGAAGTGATCGAGCTTCCTGAAATACTGGACCAGCCGGACCACGTCGCTCATCTGGCCGCCCGCGGCTTCCATCGTCTGGCGGATGCGATCGAGCACGTACCAGCTCTGCGCCAGGATCGGGCCTTCCTTGATGTCGGTCGAGAACTCGCCGGTGCGGCCGAGCAGCTGCGCTGCGGCATCGGGAATGTCGGCGTAGCCGCGGACGATGCGCGAGGCCGCCGGATCGACCGCGATCACGCCCGAGAGCAGGATGAAATCGCCGGCCCGCCGCCACGCGGCGTAGTGAGCCAGGGGCTGGGCGATGCCCTGCCCGTCGTTCGACGTGCTCATGCGATCCGCTCCATCGCCTGGCCGACCTGCCGCTTGAACCGCTCGAGCCGCTGCGGCGTGGCCACGTTCATGTGATAGCAGGCGTGGTACGCGATGCGGGCGTTGCCGCCGCTCAGGCGCCGCAGGTAGCGCGTCATGATCTTGCGCGGCGGGTCGCCCATCGCCCAGGCCGTCCAGCGCGGCCGGCCGTAGGTGACGACGGCGGCGATCCGCTTCAGGTGCGTGAGCGACGGCTTGACGTGGCGCGGGTCGCTGAAGTCGAAGGCGACGCCCGGCAGGAAGACGCGGTCGAAGAAGCCCTTCAGCATCGCCGGCAGGCCGAAGCACCAGGTCGGAAAGCAGAACACCAGCCCCTCGGCCCAGCGCAGGCGCTCGACGTAGTGGCGCACCGGGGCGAGGTTGGCCGGCACGTCGTGGTAGCCCAGCCGTTCGGCACGCGACAGCACCGGGTTGAAATCCTCGGCGTAGAGGTCGCAATCGTCGACCTCGTGGCCGGCCCGGGTCAGGCTCTCGACCACCTCGCGGTGCAGTGCAGCGTTGTAGCTGGTCTCTACCGGATGGGAGTAGACGACGAGGACGCGCATGACGCCTCGTCCGACGCAAGAGCGGTGCCAGCCCGGCCTGCGCCGGCCTCGGTGTCTACCCGACTGGCCCGACGGGTCGAACGGTCACCGGGCGTTGGGGTCCAGGAATTCGACGGCCACGACGAAGCGCCGCGAGCCGCTGGCGCCGAACAATTCGGCCGGCGGCATCGGGACGCGACTGGAACGCGCCGAGCGCAGCGCCTGGTCGTCGAGCAAGGGCGAGGACGACCGGTCCTGGATGCCGGTGCCGAGCACCGAACCGTCGCGGCCGACCTCGATCCAGAGCGCGACCGTGCCGGTCGGGCGCAGCTGCCGCGCCTCGCGGCTGTTGGGGTAGTGCTCGGCGCTCTGCAGGGCGTTGCGCAACGCGGCCTCGTAGTTGTCGGCGACGGCCCGCGAGGCTAGCGTCGGGCCCGGCGACACGGCGGCGATCAGCGTGTCGTCGGCACGGGCCGGTGCGCTGGCGAGGAAGGCGACGGTGGCGACGAGGGCCGCGACGAGCGGGGTGGATGCGTGCATTCGGTTCTCCGGGACGCGAGACATTTCGCGTTGGAACCGACTCTAGGATCGGGGTCGCGGGCGAGGTTGCGCCGTGCGACGAACTCAGGACTGGTGCGATGGATGCGGGAAATCCGGCGACGGATGTCCCGCCCGGTTCAGGGCTTGACCCTGGCCACCCGCAGCACGGTCGACGAACGCTTCAACGTCCGCATCACCTCGGCGAGATGCAGCCGGTCCCGCACGCTGAGGAGCAGCGTCAGCTCGGTCGTCTCGGCGGCCGGCTCGTTGCCCATGTCGATGTGCGTGATGTCGGCCTCGGCCTGGCTCACCGCGGAGGCGACCTGCGCCAGCACGCCCTTGCCGTTCTGCACCAGCAGCGAGACGTTGGTCTCGAACGAACGCGCCGGCTGGTCGGCCCATTCGACGCCCATCCAGCGCTCGCTGTCGCGCTCGAGCAGCCGCTTGCCGACGCTGCAGTCGGCGGTGTGGACGATCAGGCCCTCGCCGCGGCCGAGGTTGCCGACGATCGCGTCGCCCGGGATCGGCCGACAGCAGGGCGCCAGCTGCACCGACGCGCCTTCGCTGCCGTCGATCAGCACCAGGCCCTGCGACGGCGCCGCGTCGTCGACGGCGTAGCGGCCCATCGTCAGCGTCAGCGCGTCGGGCCGGACACCGTCTTCGGCGAGCAGCCGGACCAGCCGCGTCGCGACGATGGTGGCGATCTTGCGGCCCAGGCCGATGTCGACGAACAGGTCTTCGCGGGTCTTGTTGCCGCTCCAGCGGATCAGCTGCTGCCAGGCCGACGCCGACTGCGAATCGTCGCCCGGCAGGGCCAGGCCCTCGGCGCGCATCGCCTGGGCCAGCATCTTGGCGCCGAGGTCGCGCGACTCCTCCTGCTCCATGTTCTTCAGGTAGTGCCTGATCTTGGAGCGGGCCCGGCCGGTGGTCACGAAGTTGAGCCAGGCCGGGTTCGGCCGGGCGTTCGGCGCGCCGACGATCTCGACCACGTCGCCGCTCTTCAGCTCGGTGCGCAGCGGCACCGGCTCGCCGTTGACGGTGGCCGCGACGCAGTGGTCGCCGACGTCGGAGTGGATCGCGTAGGCGAAGTCGACCGGCGTGGCGCCGCGCGGCAGGGCCAGGATCTTCGACTTCGGCGTGAAGACGTAGACCGCGTCCGGGAACAGATCGATCTTGACGTGCTCGAGAAACTCGTTGGCGTCGCGCGTCTCGTCCTGGATGTCGAGCAGCGACTGCAGCCACATCGCGCCCAGGCGCTGCGCTTCCTGGCCCTGCGCCGGGCCGTCGTCGTGCTCCTTGTAGAGCCAGTGCGCGGCGATGCCCTTCTCGGCGACCGCATGCATCGGCTCGGTGCGGATCTGGAACTCGACCGCGGTGCCGAGCGGGCTCACCAGCGTCGTGTGCAGCGACTGGTAGCCGTTCGCCTTCGGGATCGCGATGTAGTCCTTGAAGCGGCCGGGCAGCGGCTTGTAGAGCTGGTGCAGCACGCCCATCGCCATGTAGCACTCGGTGAGCGTGGCGACGACGATGCGAAAGCCGAAGATGTCGTTGACCTGCGCGAAGCTCA
>CAZZVH010000087.1:0-10527 GCA_964657365.1 uncultured Burkholderiaceae bacterium | reverse complement strand
CGTCTAGGCGGCCACCGGCGCCGCCGGCGCGTCGTCCGGATCGAAGCAGTCGGCGAACGTGAAGTAGAGGCTGGCGCCGACGGCGGTCCAGAAGGCCAGCGTCAGCGGGACGATGACGAGCACCATCGCGCCCGACTGCGACAGGCCGAGCAGGATGCTGATCAGCACCGCCATCAGCACCCACACCGACATCCAGCCCAGCGCATAGACCAGGAACGCGCCCTTGTTGCGCCAGCAGGCGAAGGCGCTGAAGAAGAAAGCACGTGCCCACGGCTGCTCGCCCCAGAACACGAGCGCGGGCGCGTGCCAGGCCGGGATCGAGAGCAGCGCCATCAGGCCGAGGCGGGTCAGCAGCCCCGCCTGGAAGTGCGGGTCGGCGAAGCGCTTGGCCATCTCTTCGGTGGCGCCCGCGCTCTGCTGCAGCGACTCGAGCGCGCCGCCGTCGACCGCGTCGCCGATCCAGAGAATGGCGAGCATCGCCGCGCCGCAGACCAGCCCGAGCTTCAGCAAGCCGAGCAGGCGGACCCGTCCCGCGCCCTTGAGCTCGATGAACGCGCCGGGCAGCACCGGCAGGCCGTCGAGCGCACGCCGCGTCGCGATCATGAAGAGCAGCGCGATGGTGGGCATCGTCGCGAACATCATCAGGCCGACGACCGGGATCGCCGCGATCACCATGAGGACCAGGAAGCAGGCCGTGAACAGGCCGGCGAACCCGAGCGGCTGGCGCATCAGCACCCGGAAGGCGCCGCGCACCCAAAGGAAACCCTGGCCGGGCGAGACGTCGTGCAGCTTCATGCGGGCGGCCGCGAGCGGGCGGCATGCCAGGGCGATTCGCGCCGCTGCCGCAGGACGCGCTCGAAGTGATCGGGGTCGTGCGCCTTCAGCACGACGGCGTCGCGCGGCAGGTGCAGGTCCCACGAGCGCGACAGCCAGAAGCGAAAGGCGGCGGCGCGCATCAGCGCCGGCAGCAGGCGCAGCTCGGCGGCCTCGAGCGGGCGCACGCTCTCGTAGCCGGTGACCAGCGCATCGGCGCGGTCTTCGGCGAGCCGGCCCGAGGCGAGGTCGATGCACCAGTCGTTGAGGGCGACGGCGATGTCGAACAGCAGCGTGTCGACGCCGGCGAAATAGAAGTCGAACACGCCGGTGAGCGTGATGCCCTGGAACATCACGTTGTCGCGGAACAGGTCGCCGTGGGTGGCGCCGCGGGGCAGTGCCGCGTAGGCCGGCGTGGCGGCGAGCCGCTGCTGCCACGCGAGCTCGTCCTGCATGAGCGCGGCGCGCTCGTGCGAGAGATGCGGAACGACGACCGGCACGGTCTCTGTCCACCAGGCGAGGCCGCGCAGGTTCGGTTGCTCGACGGCATAGCTGGCGGCCGCGAGGTGCAGGCCGGCGAGCATGGTGCCGACGCTGGCGCAGTCAGCGGCGTCGGGCGCCAGGTGGTGCTCGCCCGGCAGCCGGTCGACGACCGCGGCGGGCCGTCCGGCGCAGGCGAGCAGCAAGGCGCCGTTCGCGTCGGCGTGAGGGCCGGGCACGGGCAGGCCGCAATCGGCGAAGTGCTTCATCAGGCCCAGGTAGAACGGCAGCTCGGCGGCCGTCAGGCGCTCGAACAGCGTCAGCACGAAGCGGCCGCCGGTGGTGTCGGCGAAGTAGTTGGTGTTCTCGATGCCGCCGGTGCAGGGCCGGAGGGCGGTGAGCGTGCCGATGCCGAGGCCGGCGATCAGACGGGCGGCCTCGTCGAATGAAACCTCGGTGTAGACCGCCATCGCGCCGAATCGACCGGCGCGCTCAGAACTGGAGGAGATTCCAGACGCGCTTGCCGCTGGAGCCGCGCGAGCCGGCCTGGCCGGCGCTGAAGGCCTGCTCGGGCGAGCCGCTGCCGATGATGATCTCGTAGCCGGGTGCGCCGTCCTTCGGCCGGACCGTGACCTTCTGCAGCTGGCCGCGCACGCGCAGCTCCTCGATGTGCGCATGGCTGTCGTCGATCACGGTGCGCTTGACGTTCGGCTCGTTGGCTGCCTTCTCGGCGGCGCGATCGGCCGCCGTAATGGCGTCGCTGTCGGCGTTGGCCTTCGCCTCCGCTTTCGCATCCGCCTTGTCGTTCGCAGCGTCGCCGGCCACGGGCGCGGCCGCTGCCGGCACCGGATCGGCGGCCCGCGCCGAGCCTGCCACGAGCAGCATCGCGGCAGCGGCGATCGTCCAGCCCGGGAGCGTTTTCATGCGGGCATTCTAGGCGCTGGGGCCCGTGCCATCCTTCACAATGGCCCGGATGGTGGACCGGACTTTGCTGCTCGTCGACGGCTCGAGCTATCTCTATCGCGCCTATCACGCGCTGCCCGATCTGCGCTCCGCCGACGGCTTCCCGACCGGCGCGATCCGTGGCGTCGTCTCGATGATGAAGCTGCTGCGGGAGCAATACCCGGCCCTGCACGGCGCCTGCGTCTTCGACGACAAGGGCCGCACCTTCCGCGACGATCTCTATCCGGACTACAAGGCGACCCGCTCGCCGATGCCCGACGATCTCGCCGTGCAGATCGAGCCGATCGTCGAGGCCGTCAAGCTGCTCGGCTGGCCGGTGCTCACGGTGCCCGGCATCGAAGCCGACGACGCGATCGGCACGATCTCAACCATGGCCGCGAAGGGCGGCTTCCAGGTCGTCATCTCCACCGGCGACAAGGACCTGGCGCAGCTGGTCGACGACAACGTCGTGCTGATCAACACGATGAGCAACGAACGGCTCGACGTCGCCGGCGTCACGGCCAAGTTCGGCGTGCCGCCCGGCCGCATCGTCGACTACCTCGCGCTGATCGGCGACAGCGTCGACAACGTGCCCGGTGTCGACAAGGTCGGCCCGAAGACGGCCGCGAAATGGATCGCCGAGCACGGCTCGCTCGATGCCTTGATGGCGGCGGCGCACACGATCAAGGGCGTCGTCGGCGAGAACCTGCGCAAGGCGCTCGACTGGCTGCCGCAGGGGCGGCGCCTGGTCACGGTCGTCACCGACCACGACCTGTCGGGCCACGTCCTCGGCTGGCCGGAGTTCGACGCGCTCACCTTCGCGCCGGTCGACGCGCCCGCCCTGCTGGCCTTCTTCGACCGCTATGGTTTCGGCGCGATGCGGCGCGATTTCGAGCAGTCGGCCGGGTCGGGAGGCGGCAAGGTCGCCGACGCCGTTGCGAGCATCGACGTGCCCGCCGTCGTCCCGACCGAGGCCATCGTCCGGAACTACGAGACCGTGACGACGCTCGACGCGTTCGATCGCTGGGTCGCGCGCATCGAGGCCGCCGAGCTGACCGCGCTCGACGTCGAGACCGATTCGCTCGACCCGATCCGGGCCCGCATGATCGGCCTGTCGGTCTCGACGGCGCCCGGCGAAGCGGCCTACATCCCGCTGCGCCACGACTACGCCGGCGCGCCCGACCAGCTGCCGTTCGAGCACGTCATGGCGCGCCTGCGGCCCTGGCTCGAGGACGCGTCGGCGATCAAGGTCGGGCAGAACGTCAAGTTCGACACGCACGTGTTCTCGCTCGCCGGCGCCGAGGTGCGCGGCTACGCCCACGACACCATGCTGCAGAGCTACGTTTACGAGGCGCACAAGCCGCACACGCTCGAGAGCCTGGCCTTCCGCCACCTCGGCCGCATCGGCCTGACGTACGAGGAGGTGTGCGGCAAGGGCGCGTCGCAGATCCCGTTCGCGCAGGTCGAGATCACGCGGGCCGGCGCGCTGGCGTGCGAAGACAGCGACATGGCGATGCACGTGCACCAGGCGTTGCTGCCGCGCATCGAGGAAGAGCCCGGCCTGGCCTACGTCTACCGCGAGATCGAGATGCCGGCGTCGGCGGTGCTGGCGCGCATCGAGCACACCGGCGTGCTGATCGATTCGGCGCTGCTCGCGGCGCAGAGCCATGAGCTGGCCGAGCGGATGGTGGCGCTCGAGCAGAGCGCCTACGAGCTCGCCGGCCAGCCGTTCAATCTCGGCAGCCCGAAGCAGATCGGCGAGATCCTGTTCGGCAAGCTGGGGCTGCCGGTCGGCCGCAAGACCGCGAGCGGCGCGCCGTCGACCGACGAGGAAGTGCTGGCCGAACTCGGCAAGGACTATCCGCTGCCGGCTCGGCTGCTCGAGCACCGCAGCCTGTCGAAGCTGAAGGGCACCTACACCGACAAGCTGCCGCTCATGGTCAACCCGGCGACAGGTCGCGTCCACACCAACTACGCGCAGGCCGTGGCGGTGACGGGTCGGCTCTCGAGCAACGACCCGAACCTGCAGAACATCCCGGTCCGCACGGCCGAGGGCAGGCGCATCCGCGAGGCCTTCATCGCGCCGCCGGGCTCGCGCATCCTCTCGGCCGACTACTCGCAGATCGAGTTGCGCATCATGGCCCACATCTCGGGCGATGCCGGCCTGCTGGCCGCGTTCGGCGAAGGCATCGACGTGCACCGCGCGACCGCCGCGGAGGTGTTCGGCGTGCCCGTTCCGGAGGTCTCGAGCGAGCAGCGGCGCTACGCGAAGGTGATCAACTTCGGCCTCATCTACGGCATGAGCGCGTTCGGCCTGGCCGCCAACCTCGGCATCGAGCGCAGCGCCGCCACCGCCTACATCGAACGCTACTTCGCGCGCTACCCGGGCGTGAAGCGCTACATGGACGAGACCCGCGCCTCGGCGATCGAGAAGGGCTACGTCGAGACGCTGTACGGACGGCGCGTCCACCTGCCGGAGATCCGGAAGCCGGGGCCGCGCCGCGCCGCCTCGGAACGGCAGGCGATCAACGCGCCGATGCAGGGCACGGCGGCCGATCTCGTCAAGCTGGCGATGATCGCCGTGCAGGGCGTGCTGGACCGCGAGAACAGGGCGACCCGGATGATCATGCAGGTGCACGACGAGCTGGTCTTCGAGGTGCCCGAGGCCGAGCTCGGCTGGGCCCGCGAGACGGTGCCGCGGATCATGGCCGGCATCGCCTCGCTGGCGGTGCCGCTGGTGGCCGACGTCGGCGTCGGCGCCAACTGGGACGAAGCGCACTGAGCGCCCCTTGTCACGACACTGTCGCAATCGGTCCGTAGACTGAAGCGATGCCGCAGACTGCCAACGCCTCGTCCACCGCGATGGCGCCGCTCATGAAACGCGAGGACGCGATCCTCGATTTCAACCGTCGCGTGCTGGCGCAGGCGCGCCGCGCCGACGTGCCCCTGCTCGAGCGCCTGCGCTACGTCTGCATCGTCTCGTCCAACCTCGACGAATTCTTCGAGGTGCGCGTCGCCGACAGCCTGGAAGCCGCGCGCCGCCCCGGCACAGGCGTCACCCCGGCCGACATCGAGACGCTCGCCGCCTCGGCGCACGCACTGATCGACGAGCAGTACGCGCTCTTCAACGACGAGGTGATGCCGGCGCTCGCCGAACAGGGCATCCGGATCGTCAACCACGACGCCCGCAACGCGGCCGAGCGGCGCTGGGTGGCCCGCTTCTTCGAGGCGCAGGTGAGGCCGCTGCTGGTGCCGGTCGGCCTCGATCCGGCGCACCCGTTCCCGCAGGTCGCCAACAAGTCGCTCAACTTCATCGCCCGGCTCGGCGGCAAGGGCGCGTTCGGCCGGCGCAACACCATCGCCATCGTCAAGGTGCCGCGCGTGCTGCCGCGCGTGATCAAGCTGCCGGGCACCGCACAGCGCCAGAGCTTCGTGCTCCTGACCAGCGTGATCCGCGCCCACCTCGCCGACCTGTTCCCGGGCCGCCAGGTCGAATCGTTCTCGCAGTTCCGCATCACCCGCGATTCCGACCTCGAGGTCGACGCCGACGTCAGCAACCTGCGCCAGGCCCTGCGCTCCGGCCTCACGACGCGCCACTTCGGGCAGGCGGTGCGTCTCGAGGTCGTCAACACCTGCCCCGAGGAGCTGACCGAGTTCCTGCTGCACCAGTTCGGCCTGGCCGACTCGGCGCTCTACAAGGTCAACGGGCCGGTCAACCTGGTGCGCATGAACGAGCTGATCGACCTGGCCGAGGCGCCGGCGCTGCGCTTCCCGCCGTTCGTGCCGACGTGGCCGGCGAGCCTGCTGCGACAGCAATCCATGTTCGACCGGCTGCGCGCCGGCGACCTGCTGCTGCACCAGCCGTTCGAGTCGTTCGAGCCGGTGGTGCAGTTCCTGCGCGAGGCCGTCGCCGATCCCGACGTGCTCGCCATCAAGCAGACCGTCTACCGCACCGGCAGCGAATCGCCGCTGATGCACCTGCTGATCGAGGCGGCGCGGCGCGGCAAGGAAGTGATGGCGGTGGTCGAGCTGAAGGCGCGCTTCGACGAGGAGGCGAACATCAACTGGGCCGAGCGGCTGGAGGCGGTGGGCGCGCAGGTCGTCTACGGCATCGTCGGGCTGAAGACGCACGCCAAGATCCTGCTCGTGACGCGGCGCGAGGGCGGCCGCCTGAAGCGCTACGCGCATCTCTCGACCGGCAACTACAACCCGAACACCGCGCGCCTGTACACCGACCTCGGCTACTTCACGGCATCGGCCGATCTCACCGCCGACGCCGATGCCGTGTTCCAGCAGCTCGCCAGCCTCGGCCGCACCCGGCCGCTGAAGGCGATGCTGCAGGCGCCGTTCACCCTGCACCGGCAGATGCTCGCGCACGTCGGCAAGGTCGCCGCCGCGGCGGCGGCAGGGCTGCCGGCGCGCATCGTCGTCAAGATCAACGCGCTGACCGACGTGCCGCTGATGGAGGCGCTGGTCGCCGCGGCACGCGCCGGTGCGCAGATCGACCTGATCGTGCGCGGCGCCTGCATGCTGACCCCCGACAGCACCATGGCGCCGGGCTGGATCCGGGTCCGCTCGGTCGTCGGCCGCTTCCTCGAGCATTCGCGCGTCGCCTATTTCCGCTGGGGCACGACCGAGCGCGACGAAGCCGTCTTCCTGTCGAGCGCCGACTGGATGGGCCGCAACATGAACGGCCGGATCGAGGTGGCGTGGCCGGTGCGCGACCACGCGCTCCGCCAGCGCGTCATCGACGAATGTCTCGTGCCCTACCTGCTCGACGACAGGGACGCCTGGACGCTCGATCCCGACGGCCGCTACCGGCGCGCCGAGGGCAGCGGCGAATCGGCGCAGCAGGCGCTGATCGTGCGCTACGCGGCGCGGGTCTGAAGCACCGGCTGCAGCAGCCCGGACTTCGCCCACGCCTCGACCTCTTCGCGCAGCAGATGCATCGCCCGCGGGTGCGATTCCGCCCACGCGGAGGCGATCTCGATGCGGGCCTGCGTGCCCGTGGCGTGCAGGCCGATGGCGCCGCGCTCCACGGCGTCGCGCGCGTGACAGACCACGACGGCGAGACGAAGGCAAAGCAGGTGCAGCGCGAACGACGACTCCTGCAGGCGCAGCTCGAGCTTGCGCAGGCCGCCGCGCTGGCCGAGCACCAGGTCGCCGATGCGCCGCAGCTGGCTCTGCGAGAAGCCCGGCGCGTCGACATGCGAGAGTACGTAGGCGCTGTGCCGATGGTGGTCGTGGTGCGAGATCATCATGCCGGCCTCGTGCAGCGCCGCGGCCCAGGCCAGCTCGTGCGCGGCCTCGACATCGGCGTTCGGCTGCGCCGTGGCGAGCAGCGCCGAGGCGACGGCGCCGACGCGCGCGGCCTGCGCGATGTCGACGAGGAAGCGCCGCTGCAGCTCGCGCACCGACGCTTCGCGCAGGTCCGCGCCGCCGGCCGCGGCGATGCGGCCGGCCGTGTCGCGGGCGGCGAGGTCGAAGATCACGCCCTGGCGCAACGCGCCGCGCGCGGGCAGCAGCGCCTCGATGCCGAAGCTCGCCGCCAGCGTGTAGAGGATCGACAGGCCGCCGCCGATGACGGCGCGCCGGTCGTCCTTGAGGCCCGGCAGCACCAGCCGGTCGATGCTGCCGGCCTCGAGGCAGCGCTCGATCAGCCACTGCAGGGCAGCCGGCGTGACGCGGCCGTCGCTCACCTTGCTGGCCGCGAGCACCTGCGACACCGCGCCGACCGTGCCCGAGGAGCCAAGCGCTTCCTGCCAGTGGCGCCGCGCGAACGGCTCCAGCCCTTCCTCGAGCTCCGCGCCCGCGGCGATCTGCGCTTCGCGGAACGCGGCGCGCGTGAAGCGGCCGTCGCCGAAGTACTTCATCGACAGGCTGACGCTGCCGACGCGGAACGATTCGGCCCGTTGCGGCTGCTCGCCGCGGCCGAGGATCATCTCGGTCGAGCGGCCGCCGATGTCGACCACCAGGCGCTGCGCCGTCGACGGCTGCAGCCGGGCCACGCCGGCATAGATGAGACGCGCCTCCTCGCGGCCGGAGATGATCTCGATCGGCCGGCCGAGCACGGTCTGCGCGCGGCCCAGGAAGGCGTCGCGGTTGCGCGCCTCGCGCAGCGTCTGCGTCGCGACGGCGCGCACCTGCGCCGGGCCGAAGCCCTCGAGCCGCTTCGCGAATCGCGCCAGGCACTCGAGCCCGCGTGCGGCGGCATCGTCGCTGAGGAAGCCGGAGGCGTCGAGGCCGGCGCCGAGCCGCACGGTTTCCTTCAAGTAGTCGATGCGCCGGTAGCGCTCGCCGGCGAGCTGGCCGATCTCGAGCCGGAAGCTGTTCGAGCCCATGTCGATCGCGGCCAGCTGGCCGGGCCAGCGCTCGTCGTCCTGTCGCTGGGCGGCCTGCATCCGCGAATTGTCGACGCATGCGGCGGCGCCTGCGTCCGCCACATCGATTCGAAGGCCTTCCTAGAATGCGTCCCCGCCTCGAACCTGGATCCCGCGATGCGCTTCACCGACTATCGCGTCCGCGCCGCATGACGCTCGCCTGGATCCTCCTGGCGACGCTGGCCGGCGGCGTGCTCTCGGTCGCGGTCGCGGCCAGCCTCACGGTCTCGCTGCTCTCGCGCATCGTCCAGCATCTGGTCAGCCTGTCGACCGGCGTGCTGCTCGCGACCGCCCTGCTCGACATCCTGCCGGACGCCTTCTCGACGAAGGGCGTGCACCCACAGGCGCTGTTCGCGACGCTGCTCGCCGGCCTGATGTTCTTCTTCCTGCTCGAGAAGGCGGAGCTCTACCGGCACACCCACCACCACGAAGGCGACGAGCACCACCACCACCACGGCTTCGACCGGGCCCAGGCCGGGCGCGGCGGCTGGAGCGTGATCCTCGGCGACAGCATCCACAACTTCTGCGACGGCATCATCATCGCCGCCGCCTTCCTCGCCGACACGCGGGTCGGCATGGTGACGTCGCTGGCGATCATCGCCCACGAGATTCCTCAAGAGGTCGGCGACTACATCGTCCTGCTGAACGCCGGCTTCTCGCGCGGGCGGGCGCTGTTCTTCAACGCGGTCTCGGGCCTGGCGGCGGTCGTCGGCGGCGTGATCGGCTACTTCATCGTCGGGCCCTGGCAGGCGATGTTTCCGTTCCTGCTCGTGATCGCCTCGAGCAGCTTCATCTACGTCTCGGTGGCCGACCTGATCCCGCAGCTGCAGCACCGCCTCAGCCTGCGCGCGACCGTGGCGCAACTGCTCTGGCTGGCGGCGGGCATCGGCATCGTCGTCGTCGCGATGACGCAGTTGCGCGAGCACTGAGCCGCGCAGGACCGGCGCGCGGATTGCGCGCAACGGCGCTAGCGGACGATCAGCACCGGAATCGTCGTGTGCTTGAGGACGTCCTGCGTCTCGCTGCCGAGGAACAGCGAGGCGAAGCCGGTCCGGCCGTGCGAGCCCATCACGAGCAGGTCGCAGCCGGCCTTCTCGGCATAGGCGACGATCGCCTCCCAGGGCTGCAGGCCGTCGATCGTCTCGCCGTGGCAGACCACGCCCGCCGCGTCGCAGGCATCCAGGACGGCGCGCACGTGCTTGGCGGCCGCACGTTCCTGCGCATCGAAGAACTCCTGCGGCGGCGTCGGCTGCATCTCGGCGACGGCGCCGTACGGGAAGGGCTCCTTGACGCAGAGCGTGTGGACCTCGGCGCCGAGCGCCTTGGCGAGCCCGACGCCGGCCTCGATGGCGTGGCCGGTGATCTCCGAGCCGTCGGTGGGAATCAGGATCTTCTTGTACATGGCGGCTCCGTCGCGTCAGGCGTCGCCGAAATCTATCACCGCACGGGCATCAGCCGCGAGCGATCGGCCGCGCCGGGTCGGACGACCATTCGCTCCACGAACCGGGGTAGAGCAGCGAGCCGTGCAGGCCGGCGTGCTCCATCGCGAGCAGGTTGTGGCAGGCCGTCACGCCCGAGCCGCACGAATGGATCACTTCGCCCGGCGGCCGGTCGCCGAGCAGCGCCTGGAACTCCGCGCGCAGCAGCTCCGGCGCCTTGAAGCGCCCGTCGAGCAGATTGCCGGCGTTGAAGCGGTTCAGAGCGGAGGGGATGTGGCCGGCGACCGGATCGATCGGCTCGCGGTCGCCGCGGAAGCGCTCCGGCGAGCGGGCGTCGACGAGCGCCCGGCGGCCGAGCAGCGTCGACAGGGTCGCCGCGTCGACGCTGCCGGCGAGCGGCGGACGCTCGGGATAGGCCGGCGCCGAGCGCGCCACGCCGGCGTCGACCGACGCCCGCCCGCCCGCGGCGAGCC
>CAZZVH010000086.1:3574-10664 GCA_964657365.1 uncultured Burkholderiaceae bacterium | reverse complement strand
CCGGGCATGTATTTCTCGCCGCGCGTGTCGAGGTTGATCGAGAGCAGCAGGCTGCCGTCGGGCCCGAAGGTGAAGAACTTGGTGAAGGGCAGGCCGCCGTTGGCGCCTGTCGTTGGCGAGTACTCCATCGCCACGCAGGCGATGCGGTTGAACCCGCGCACGCTGGTGTCGATGACCTGGTCGAACTCGTCCTGCGTGTTGCCGAGCGGGCCGGGCCCGTTGCAGACGTAGAAGGCGATCGAGCCGGACGCCGACTTCGTAGCCACCATCTGGCGCACCAGGTTGAGGTCGCGCTGGTTGATGTAGGTGGCAGACACATCGCTCGGCGTGCCGAAGCCGTTCTTCGTCTTCCAGTCGTCGAAGGAGATCGGCGACAGCATGTTGCCCTGTGCATCGCAGCCGGCCGCCGCACCGAGCGAGGTGTAGTACTGGCAGGCGCCCATCCTGGTGTCGGCGCCCTTGTAGATCAGGAAGTGATCGGGGCCGGGCAAGGCGCCGGAAGGCGAGTCGTCGAGCGGGACGACGATCTTGCCGCGGACGTTGCCGTCGGGGCCGTTGGCGACCATGTTGACCACGGTCGGGCGAGAGTTGGCAATGACGTACGAGAGCTCGACAGGCGCGCTGGCCACATAGCCGGCCGAGTCGCTCGACGCCGGAACCGTGACGGTCGTGTCGAAGCCTTCGCAGCTGACCTCGGCCTTGAGCGAGGCCTTCACCGGCACTGCGGCATCGATCTCGTAATCGCCGTAGCGGTTCACGGTCGCCGGGTTGCCGACCGCGCTGCCGTCGGCATTGCGCAATTGCACGGCGGCCGCGGAGCGGATGCCGAAGAATGGATTCTCGTGGCCGCAAACACCGCCGTCGGCAAGCATCACGTGGCCATAGAGGCGAAGGTTGCGTGCGGTCGTCAGGGCGGGAACGACGAGCTGCATCCTGGCTTGGCCAGACGCGGTGATCGATCCGCACGAGGCGAACGGCGAATCGGTTTGCGTCGAACAACGGACATCGTAGGCGACACCGCTCTGCATCTTCGGCAGGTCAAGCTCACCCGCGAAATCGGTACTGCCGGCGAACACGATAGCGCCCGTCGCATGTGCGACGAGCTGCACCTGGATGCCCGGAAGGTAGATCCGACGCGCCTGAGCGGCGCCGCCCGCGGGCGGCGTGAACATGGTGTTGTCGGCGGAGAAGAAGCGGAGCCGGTTCATCGAGCCGTCGACATCGGCGACGGCCGGGTCTGCGCGCACCACGGGCGCCGGCGTGGCGGCCGTCGTGCCCAGCGAATCGGACGAGACCGAATACTGCTTCTCGACCCAGCCGCCCCTGCCGTCCGAGATCGCGACGTAGGCGAAGTGCAGGCCGGGCCCGTCGGGCATCGTCCAGACGGTCTGGTTCGAATCCTTGTTGTCGATCGTGCCACCGGTAACGCGCCACTGGTAGTGCAGCGCGTCGCCGTCGGCATCGGTGGCCTGCACGCTCAGGAACGTCTTGTTGAGGCCGCTGTCCTGGGCATTGCCCAACGACCCGCCGCCACCCCCGCCGCACGACACCATGGCCGCTGCTGCCGCGACAGCCGCCGCCATCGCGAGCACTCGCCCGATCGGCGATCCAGACCGAATCATCCTGACTCCCTGTGTTCGTTGGTCGTGCCGCTCGTCGGGCCGGCGTGCGAGCCTCTGGGCGCCAAGGCCGCCCGGGCTGCGTCGTCCTGTCGACGGCGGCATCGCCGCGACGCTCGTCGACGTGGCGGCGGATGGTTGTCGATGCACCTCGCGGAGTCAAGTCCCCGTTCGGGGCCGTGGGTCAACGGCAACGCAGGGCGCGCACGCGATCTGTCAGCGTCGGGTCAGTATCGCCGAGCGACAAGCGCTGGAAGAGCTTCGCGCACTCCGCGTGGTTGTCGCCGGCGCTGGGCTTCGGCTCAGCAGTGGCCGCGTCGTCGTTGCGCTCGGGGCGAGGCGTCGCCGGCTTGCGCACGGCCGGCTTGTCCTGCGCCGCCGCAGCTTTCACGGGGTCGGCGCGCACGGGCGATTTCGTGACCGGCGGCGGCGTCTCGATGGCCGGTCGGGCGATCACTGCGGGGGCCGCCGCCGAGGCGGCCGCCGACTGGTCGGCCGGCGGCGGGACGACGGACGGCTCGAGGGTCTGTGGCACGACAGCCGCTGCGCTGGCGGGTGGCGGCGTGGTCGGCGCCGTCGGGATCGCGGACGACGTGTCGACGACCGTCCTGGACTTGGGCCAGAGCGCATAGCCGGCGCCGGCCGCCACCAGGACGACGACGGCGACGATCGGCAGCCACGGAAAGCGGCGCGCGTTGCCGGCGGCACGCGCGGCGGGCACGGTCGACGCAGGCTCGAGACGCACGGTCGTGTGCGCATCGGTGCCGCTCCGAGGCGGCAGGGTCGGGCGTCGCACCTGCGTCGCGGGCCCGCCTGCGCCACGCGGCGCGTTGCCGGCCGTCGGCGGTGCGAAGGCCTGCAACGGTCCGACCGGCGGCGGGGCGCCGCCCATCAGCTCGTCGCGGAATGCCTCGACGCTCTGCGTCCGGTGGTCCGGCATGACGGCCAGGGCGCGATCGACGGCCTCGAGGAAATGCGGGCTGTACTTGCCCGCGGCGCGCTGGGCCAGCGGCACGTGCGAATCGTCGAACAGGCGGCCGACCGAGGGCGACGGCGTCTTGCCGGTCACCATCCAGTGGACCACCGCCGCCAGCGCGTAGATGTCGGTCCACGGGCCCTGCTTCAGGCCCGGGATCTCCGCGTACTGCTCGACCGGCGCGTAGCCCGGCTTCAGGATCGCCGTCAGGGCCTGCGTCGCCTCGCCGATGACGCGGCGCGCGGCGCCGAAGTCGAGCAGCAGCGGCCGGCCGCCGTCGGCCAGCAGCAGGATGTTGTCGGGAGCGATGTCGCGGTGGTAGCACTGGGCCGCGTGCAGCATGGCCAGCGCGTCGAACAGCGGTGCCAGCAGGGCGACGATCCAGGCCTCGCCGGGCGGTTCCGCGAAGCCGCGCACAGTGTCCCGCAAGGTGGCGCCTTCGAGGAAGGGCATCACCATGTAGGCGGTGCCGTTCGCTTCCCAGAAGCGGTAGACCTTGAGCAGCGAGGCGTGGTCGAACTGGGCCAGCAGGCGGGCCTCGTTGATGAAGCTCTTCAGGCCGGCGTCGAACGTTTCCTGGTGCCGTTCGGAACGCGGCTTGATGTCGGTCTGGCCGAGCCGCGTCGCGATGCTCGACGGCATGTATTCCTTCAGCGCGACCTTGCGCTGGAGCGAGTGGTCCCAGGCGAGGTAGACGATGCCGAAGCCGCCTTCGCCGATCGTCGACGTCACCTCGAACTCGGCGATCCGGATGCCGGCCGGCAGCGTCAGCGTGTGCTGCGTCGTCTGCGCCATCGTCGGCATGCCGGTCGACGGCATCGACGGCACCGTGGCGATCGTCGCCACGGTCGCCAGGGTCGGCAGGATGGCGTCGACCGTGCCCGGCGGGCTCGTCGATGCCGTGGCATCCCGGGCTCGTGCGCTGGGCGGCCGTATGACAGTGCGGTCGTCGTCCTCGTCCGGATTCATGTGCTCGTGCGGGCCGCGTGCACACGCCTGGATGCAGAGGTGGCCGGGCCCGGATCGCGCGATGGTACAGAAGCCGGGGAGCCGCGCCTGCACCGGCGGTCGCGCCGACGCGGTGCGGCGTGACGGGTTGCGACCGGAATACCCCTACATCGCCTTGAACAGATGCACGTAGGCGCGGCTGACCGGCAGCTCCCGGTCGCGGCCGCGCACGCGCACGAACAGCCGGCTCATCTCGTCGCGCCGGGTGCCGTCGAGATGATCGAGGTTGACGATCGTCGACCGGTGGATCTGCGCGAAGCGCGACGGATCGAGCTGCGCCGCGAGCTCCGTGATGCTGGTGCGGATCAGGTGCTCGCCGCGCGCCGTCTGCACGCAGGTGTACTTGTCGTCGGCCTGGAACCAGAGGATGTCGGCGACGTCGATCTGGTGCGTGAGCTCGCCCTGGCTGGCGCGCACGTAGCGCAGACCGGCCGGCGACGGCTGGCTCGTCGAGAGCAGGCGTTGCAGGGCCTGCGCGAGGCGGGCATCGGTGGAGGGCGCCTGGCCGTCGTCGATGACCTGCTTCAGCCGCTCGACCGTCTTCTGCAGCCGCTCCGCCTTGACCGGCTTGAGCACGTAGTCGAGCGCCTGCTGCTCGAAGGCCGCGACCGCGAACTCGTCGTACGCCGTCACGAAGACGACCCGGGTCGTGCCCTCGATGCCCTGCGCCACTTCCAGCCCGCTCAGGCCCGGCATCTTGATGTCAAGGAAGGCCAGGTCGGGCTGCAGCTGCGCGATGCGTTCGGCCGCCTCGACGCCGTTGCGCGCCATCGCGACGATCTCGAGCTCCGGCCACGCCGAGGCGAGCGACGATTGCAGATAGGCGGCGAGGTGAGGTTCGTCGTCGGCGATCAGTGCGGTGGCCATGGCGCGTGTCTCGAGGTCAGGGAGTCGACGGGATCGACAGCTCGGCGCGCACGCCGTGCGGCAGCACCGCGGCGAGCTGCAGCACCGCGCGGTCTCCGTACGACTGGCGCAGGCGCTCCCGGATGTTGGCCAGCGCGGTGCCGCTGCCGCGGCGGCCCGGCGCCGTGGCGGCCGCCGTCATGCCGGCGCCGTCGTCCTCGACGCTCAGGACGAGCCGCCCCCGATCGATGCTGGCCGCGATGCGCACCGTTCCGCCGTTGATCCGGGGCTCGATGCCGTGCACGATCGCGTTCTCGACCAGCGGCTGCAAGGTCAGTGCCGGCAGCCGGCTTGCGCGCAACTCGGCGGGCACGTCGACGGTGCAGTGCACGCGGTCTTCCATCCGGACCTTGACGATGCGCATATAGGCTTCGACGAGATCGATCTCGTCGCCCAGCGTGTGGCTGCCGTGCGAGAACCCGTCCAGCGACGCGCGCAGGTAGTCGACGAACGATTCGAGCATCGCCTGCGCACGCGGCGTGTCGGTCTGCATGAGCGACACCACGTTGGCGAGGGTGTTGAACAGGAAGTGCGGCTCGATCTGCGCCTGCAGGAGCCGCAGCTGGGCTTCGGTCGCCTGGTTCTCGGCCTGGATCTGGCGCGTCTTCATCCAGAAGAACTGCGTGAAGACCCCGGTGATCAGGATCGCGAAGGCGATGCTGGCCAGCAGCGAGCCGGGTTGGGCAAACGAGAAGTCGCGTCCCGCGTCGAGGCCGGTGGCCCACAGCATGGACAGCGGCCAGGCGAGCGAGACGCCCACGATCGGCACGATCGAGAAGTAGAGGGAGCGCCAGGGCTTGCTCCAGGCGCGGAGCCGCTCCTTGCCGATCGCCTTGCCCGACACCGTGAAGAGCAGGCGGATCGTCAGGGAGATGGTCAGGCTGATCGCGAAGTTGATCTGGAACCAGACCCGCCAGGTGGACAGGTGGGCGGTCGTGTCGCTGAAATGGAGCGAGATGTTGAGCACGGTGAAGCCGATGGCGCAGACCACCGCGAACACGAGGGTCCAGACGTAGGCCATCCACCAGGGCCCGAGGCTGTTGTCGTCGGCGCTCAGGAAGCCGCGCCAGGATTCGCGCAAGCGTTGCCGGTTCATCATGCGGCCCAGTGTACGAATCGGCTCGCACCCCGGGCGGGCGAGCCGACCGATCGACAGGGGAGGCGACAGGCGGCGAATCCGCGCCGCCGGCGGTGGCGGCCGCCCGGCTCGCCGGCCGGTGGGCTACCTACAATGCGCCGGCCCCGTCTTCCTGTTCCGTCGATGCAGATCCACGCTTCCGTCTTCAAGGCCTACGACATCCGCGGCGTGGTCGACCGCACGATCGACACGACATTCGCCGAGCACCTCGGCCGCGCCTTCGGCAGCGAGGTCTTGGCCGCCGGCGACCGTGCCGTGGCGGTCGGCCGCGACGGCCGCCGCTCGGGGCCGTCGCTGAGCGCCGCGCTGATTCGCGGCCTGGTGTCGACCGGCCTCGACGTCGTCGATCTCGGACCGGTGACGACGCCGATGCTGTACTACGTCGCCGCGACGCGCGGCAAGCACGGTTGCAGCAGCGGGATCCAGGTGACGGGCAGCCACAACCCGAAGGACTACAACGGCTTCAAGATGGTCCTGGCCGGCCGCGCCATCTACGGCGACGACATCCAGGGCCTGCGCCGGCGCATGGAAGCCCGCGACTACACGACCGGCAAGGGCCGCAAGGCGACGATGGACATCGGCGCCGAATACTCCGCCCGCATCGCCCGCGATTGCAGGCTGGATCGGCCGATGCGCATCGTCGTCGACTCCGGCAACGGCATCGCCGGCGCCTCTGCGCCCGGCGTGCTGCGCGCGCTCGGCTGCACGGTGGAGGAACTCTACTCCGAGGTCGACGGCGATTTCCCGAACCACCATCCCGATCCGAGCAAGCCGGAGAACCTGGCCGAGCTGATCCGTGCTGTCGCGAGCGGCGATGCCGAGATCGGCCTGGCCTTCGACGGCGACGGCGATCGACTCGGCGTCGTCACCAAGGGCGGCAACATCATCTATCCCGACCGGCAGATCATGCTGTTCGCACGCGACGTGCTGTCGCGGCAGAAGGGCGCCACCATCGTCTTCGACGTGAAGTGCTCGCAGCGGCTCGGCCCGCTGATCCGCGCGGCCGGCGGCAAGGCGTTGATGTGGATGACCGGGCACTCGCTGATGAAGGCCAAGCTGAAGGAGATCGGCTCGCCGCTGGCCGGCGAGATGAGCGGCCACATCTTCTTCGGCGAACGCTGGTACGGCTTCGACGACGCCACCTACACCGCCGGACGGCTGCTGGAGATCCTCAGCCGCAGCGCCGACCCGAGCGCGGTGCTCGACGCCTTGCCCGCCGGCTTCAGCACGCCCGAGCTGAACGTCGCCTGCGAGGAAGGCGAGCCGGCGAAGGTGGTCGAGCGGCTGCGCAAGGAAGCGCACTACCCCGGCGCCCGCGAGATCATCACGATCGACGGCATCCGCGTCGAATACGACGACGGCTTCGGCCTGGTCCGCGCCTCCAACACCACGCCGGTGCTGGTGCTGCGCTTCGAGGGTTCGACGCCGGAGGCGCTGGCGCGC
>CAZZVH010000086.1:0-3564 GCA_964657365.1 uncultured Burkholderiaceae bacterium | reverse complement strand
GCAGATCGTCGCGGCCGCGCACTGACCGTCGACCGCGGCCACGCCGAGGTCGCCGCCGTTGCGCATCCTGATCGTCAAGCTGTCGTCGCTCGGCGATGTGGTGCATGCCTTGCCGGTGGTGGCCGATCTGCGCGCCGCCCATCCCGACGCGGTGATCGACTGGGTCGTGGAGCCGGCGTTCGCGCCGCTGGTGCGCCGTGTGCGCGGCATTGGCGAGACGATCGAGCTGCCGCTGCGGCGCTGGGCCGGATCCGGCTGGTTCCATGCGGCCCGCAGCGGCGAGATCGCGGCGTTCGTCCGACGGTTGCGGCGAATTCGCTACGACGCGGTCGTCGACCTGCAGGGCCTGACGAAATCGGCCCTGGTCGCGTCGCTCGCACGCGGCCCGAGCTTCGGCCTCGCCAACCGCAGCGATGGCGCCAGCCACGAGTGGCCGGCGCGCGTCTTCGCGACGCACGCGATCCGCGTCGAGCCCAGAAGCCATGCGCTCGACCGGTCGCGGGACCTGATGTCGAAGGCGCTCGGCACATCGACCGCCGCGGCGCCGGATTTCGGTCTGTCGAGAGTCGCCGACACGACGAAGCACGTTGCGCCGACCGTCGTCTTCGTGCACGGCACGTCGCGCGCCGACAAGCTCTGGCCGGAGGCGAGCTGGATCGAGCTCGGACGCCGGGCCGTGCGCAGCGGCCTGCGCGTCGCGCTGCCTCGCTACGGCGACGAGGAGAACGCGCGTGCGCTGCGTCTCGAGGCCGGCATCGCCGCCGGCTTCGACGCGGCGGAGGCCGGCAGCGTCGAGATCTGGCCGGCGTTGCCGCTCGACGCACTGATCGACCGCATGGCGCCGGCTGCCGGCGTGATCGGCGTCGACAGCGGGCCGAGCCACATCGCCGTCGCCCTCGGCCTGCCGCACGTGCAGATCTACAACCACCCGACCTCGTGGCGCACCGGCCCGCAGGCGCGGCATGGTCACGCCCACCAGGTGTCCGTCGAGGCCTCGCCCACACCGGATGTCGACTCGGTCTGGCGGGCGTGGACACGGGTTCGGGACGGCGTCGAGCCATGACGACGAGGCCACGCTCGCCTTGGCGCAGCGTCGCCGGTGCGGGCGTCTTGCCATGACCGAGACGCCGTTCCAGGCTGCCGCGCGCTTCGTCTATTCGCTGCTCCTGCGCGTCGGCCTGCCTCTCTATCTGCTGCGCGTGTGGTGGCGCGGCCGCAGCGAGCCGCTCTACGCCGAGTCGATGGGAGAGCGTGCCGGCTTCTATGACGAGGCCGTCGTGCGGCAGGCTGCGCAGCCGATCTGGGTCCATGCCGTCTCGCTCGGCGAGACGCTGGCGGCCGCGCCGTTGATCGCCGCGCTGCGCACGGCCGCGCCCGGTTCGCCGTTGCTGCTCACGCACGGGACGGCCACCGGTCGCGCTGCCGGCCGGCCCCTGCTCGGGCCGGGCGATGCGCAGGTCTGGCTGCCGTTCGACACGCCCGGCGCGGTGACGCGTTTCCTCGATCGCTTCGCGCCAAGCGTCGGCATCCTGATGGAGACCGAGATCTGGCCCAACCTGCTCGCCGCCGCCCATCGGCGCGGCCTGCCGATGGCGCTCGCCAACGCGCGCATGAGCGAGCGCAGCCGGCGCCGCGGCCGGCGTGTCGACGCCTTGCTGCGGCCGGCCTTCGCACGCCTCGCGACGACCTTCGCGCAGACCGGGGCCGACGCGTCGCGGCTGCGCGATGCCGGCGCGTCGCCGGTGCGTGTCGAGGGCAATCTGAAGTTCGATCTCACGCCCGAGGCCGAGGTGCTGGCGCGCGGCCGCGCCTGGCGCAGCGATGCCGGCGACCGCCCGGTGGTGCTCGCGGCGATCACCCGCGAGGGCGAGGAAGCGACGTTGCTGTCGGCCTGGCGTGCGCTGGCCGCGCCGCGGCCGCTGCTGGTGGTGGTGCCGCGCCATCCGCAGCGGTTCGACGCCGTCGCCGAGCTGGTCGTGGCGTCGGGCTTCACGCTGTCGCGGCGCAGCCGCTGGGGCGATCGCCCGGAGCCCGATGCCGGGTCGGCCGAGATCTGGCTCGGCGACTCGATGATGGAGATGCCGGCCTGGTATGCGATGGCGGACGTCGCCCTGCTCGGCGGCAGCTTCGCGCCGCTCGGCGGCCAGAACCTGATCCTGGCTGCGGCCTGCGGTTGCCCGATCGTCATGGGCCCGCACACCTTCAACTTCACGGAAGCGGCCCGGCTCGCGGAGGAGGCGGGCGCCGCGCTGCGCGTCGCGTCGATGGACGACGGCGTCGCTGCGGCGGTGGCGCTCGCCGCGTCACCCGCGGCACGACAGCGCCGGTCCGACGCCGCGCGGACGTTCGCCGCTGCCCACCGCGGCGCGGCAACCCGCATCGCGGCCGGCGTCGCCGCCTTGGTGCGACGTCCGCCGGGACACTGAGCCCGACGAGGCCGCGCGCTCGGGCCGAGGGTCAGGCGCGCAGCACCGGAACCGGCTTGATCCTGTCGCCGCCGGGAAACACGTCGCCATCGAGATGGCGGCTCGCGACCTGCAGGTGGTCGGAGAGGATGCCCTTGAGCACGCCCCGCAGATCGGTCGTCGTGCGCAGGTCGCGGCCTTCGTAGCGCTGGCTCTTCGCCAGGCCGGGCCACTCGCCGATCACGTGGCCGCCCTGCACCGCACCACCCAGCACGAAGGCGACGCCGCCGGTGCCGTGGTCGGTGCCCAGCGTGCCGTTGACCGCGACGGCGCGGCCGAATTCTGTCGCGACGACGACGACGGTGCGGTTCCACGCGCCGCCGGCGATCAGCCCGTTGCGCAGGGCCGCCAGGCCGGCATCGAGCTGGCGCAGGCCGTTGCCGAGCGGCCCGTTGGCGTTGGCCTGGTTGGCGTGGGTGTCCCAGCCGCCGACCTCGAGCACGGCAGCCTGGGGACCGGCTGGCTGGACCAGGAACTCGGCGGCGCGCTGGGCCAGCGCGACGAATGCGGCGGGACGCGCCCCATTGCCCGTGCCGGCCATGCCAGACGCGTCGTCCTGCATCGGCGGCGCGTCGAGATGCAGGCGGCGGGCGCGATCGAGCGCGGCCGACAGCCCGGCATCGCCGGCATACATCTGCTCGAGTCGCGCGACCAGATCGCCCGATGGATCGGGCAACGCCGACGGCGCCCAGGTGTCGACCGCGGCCGAGCCGCGCAGCACCAGCGGCACGGCGGTGCTCAGGGCGATGCCCTTGGCGTTGCCGCTGGCGAGCGCCCGGCCGAGCCAGCCGGTCGAGAGCTCGTAGGGCCGCGTGCCGCCGCTCTCGAGCACCTGCTGGGCATCGAAATGCGAGCGCTCGCGGTACGGGATGCCGACGGCGTGGATCACCGCCGCCTCGTTGCGGCCGACCATGGCGTGCAGCTCGACCAGGTTCGGATGCAGGGAGATGGTCGAATCGACGCGCAGTGGCGGCGAGGCGAACTGGCCGAGCGGGCCGCGCGCCGAGGCGAAATCGGGATCGCCGATGGCGGGCGCGGCACTCAGGCCGTCCATGCCGCCGCGCAGGATCACGAAGACGAAGCGGTTGGCGCCCGGCGC
>CAZZVH010000085.1:2681-10689 GCA_964657365.1 uncultured Burkholderiaceae bacterium | reverse complement strand
GCGACTCCGCAACCGCCAACGCTGCTCCGCTTCCGCCACCGGCAGGCAGAGGATGGCGTGCTGCACGCCGGGGGCATAGTGGATCTCGACCGTCCCGCCCTGGAGGTGATCGTCGAACAGGTAGGCCTTGTAGAGGAGATCGACGGGCGGGCGGCTCGCGACGAAGATGTAGTCGATGCCGGCGGCGACGCAGGCGTAGTACGCCGCCTTGGCGAGGGCCGCCGTGACGAGCCGGCCACTCGAACCGTTCACCACGCCCAGGCGCATGAACTCCACGCATTGCGCCTTGCTCTGCGGCAACGCCAGGCGCACCGACGACTCGAATTTCATCGGCGCGTTGCCGTTGGGATTGATGCGGATCGAGCCCAGGACGCCGTTGTCGAGTTTCGAGCGTGCCACCAGCACCGCGGTGTCGCCGCGCAGGTCGTCGTCCTCGGCGACGCGCAGCTTGTCGGCGGCGGGCGCGTGATGCCGGAGGTACGCATGCGCGCGAACCGCCACCGCATGCTCCAGCTCGCTCTGCGTCGTGACCAGCTTCACCGTGAACGGCAGCAACTGGCGATGTCCGCCGCCGGTGTGCCCTGCGCTCGCCGCGCTCTCCTCGCTGGAATCCTTCAACGTCGTCGCCTCATGCAGATCTCCACATTGCAGTCGAGCATCAAGCAAATTCCAGGCGCGGAATCAGCGCGCGCGACGCGGATCGTGAGCTACGTCACGCAGTGGGCGATCAACCGTGTCCGGCGTTGTGCCGGCGGCACATGCGCGCTTCGGCCTTGACCTAGAGGCCGACGCCGACGAGCTTTCGGGACGAGCCGACCTTCGTCGCCGGCGACTCGACGATCCTGGACTCGATCCAGCGCTTGAGCACCTCCGCCAGGCGTTGCTCCGAGACCGGCTTGGTGACGTAGTCGTCCATGCCGACCTTCAGGCACTCCTCGCGGTCGCCCGTCAGCGCGTGCGCGGTCGAGGCGACGATCGGGGTCCTGCGGCGGTCCGTCTGCAGCTCGAGGGCGCGGATCCGGCGGGCCGCCTCGTAGCCATCGATCCCGGGCATCTCGCAATCCATCAGGATGACGTCGAACTCATGCTGCGTGAAGAGCTCGATCGCATGGGCTCCGTCCCGGGCGTTCGTGACCGTCAGGCCGAGGTTCTGCAGCAAGGCGTTGACGATCAGCTGGTTGACCTCGTTGTCCTCGACGCTGAGCACATGGCCGCGCAACGTGCCGTCCAGCGAGCGGCTGTCGTTCGCGGCCGGCGCGCTGCCGAAGCCGAAGTGGTCGGTCCGCGAGGAGAAGACGAGGGGAACGGCGACGGTGAAGGTCGAGCCGGTGCCGCGTTCGCTGGACACGGTGAGCGAACCCGCCATCGCCTCGACCAGGCGACGCGAGATCGGCAGGCCCAGGCCGGTGCCGCCGTACAGCCGGCTGGTGCCGGAAGCGATCTGGAAGAACGGGTCGAAGATCCGGTCCAGGTGCTGTTCGTCGATGCCGATGCCCGAGTCGGTGACGGCGAACGCCAGGCTCAGGCGATCGTCACCCAGCATCGTCGCGCGCACCGACAGCTCGACGAAGCCGCTGGCCGTGAACTTGATGGCGTTGCCGAGCAGATTGAGGATGACGCGCCGAAGCAGTTCTTCGTCGCCCCGGGCTGCCTGCACATGGGCGGGCAATCCCGACAGGTCGGTGCGAAGCTCGATGCCGCGCATCAGGGCGTTGGCCGTGAAGACGTTGATGGCCGACCGGACGGTGTGCCGGACGTCGAACCAGTCGTCGTTCGGCACGAGCGCCCCGGCATCGAGCTTCGAGAGATCCAGGATCTGGTTCAGGACATGGAGCAGTCCTTCGGCGGAGTTCTTGGCGATGCCGATCAACGTCGACCCCTCGGGCGCGATGTCGATCCGGGAAAGAAGCCCGAGCGTACCGAGGATGCCGTTCATCGGCGTCCGGATCTCATGGCTCATGTTGGCGAGAAAGGACGACTTCGCCTGGTTGGCGGCTTCGGCGCGCGCGATCGCTTCCTCCGCCATCGCCACCGCCCGCCGCAGCTCGGCGACGTTCTGGCGCCGCTTGGCCTGCAGGAAGAGCTTGCGCTCGCGCCCGGCGATCAACCGGTACAGCGCGAAGCAGGCGATGTTCGCTGCGCACAGGTGGATGAACATCCGCATGAGGTAGTTCGCGTCGCCCTCGGCGGAAGCGCCGACCGCCGTCGCCAGCACCAGGTTGTAACTGCCGAGCAGCAAGGTGTTCAGGCTGGGCAGGCGCATGAAGCCGTAGATGATGATCGTGGCCAGCACGGACGACGACGTCAGCGTCCAGAACAGCATCGGGCCGCCGTCGTGCGGCCGGGCCTTGAACGCGATCATGTACGTCACCGACACGGCGATGAGGATGACCATCGAGCCGAAGATGGCGTAGTTGTCGAGAAACGCCTTGGAGCGCCGTCGCGCGAAGACGGACGCCGCGAGCAATGCCACCGTCAACGCGAGCCGGAGCGGCTGCGGGCTCGCGAAGCCCTTGCCGGCGAGGAACTCGGTCGCGGCGAACCCCGCCAGCGAGATCGCCGCCAGACCGGTGGCGATCGCGATGAACGAGGCGCCGACGGCCCGGAAGGCGGACACGAACTCGAGCTCGCGCCCGGGGTCGTTGAACGACTTTCCGATGATCCGGTTGACGATTCGTTTCAGGTGAGCCATGGGTGAGCTTCGGCAGGATGCCGGCACGTTCTGTATCGGACGATCCCTGGCGTCCTTGAGAGCGGCGTGCTCCTCAAGATCTCCGGGCGCGTGCCGAAGCTCCCGTTGTGTCAGCAACCAACTCGCCTTCGCTGCATCGCCTGCAGCCGCGCCGTGCCCTCGAGACGACGTCGTACGGATACGAAGTGGTCGCAAGGTCGGCGACGATGGGGGAGTGCATCGAGAACGTGCGCTGGATCGACTGCTGGTGCCCGGACGCGGCGCAGTTCATCCTCCTGGACGCCTCCGCGGATCTGTCGGCATCGAACAACGCCGGATTGCGCGAGACCATCGCCGCATCGCATCTGGGTGAGCGGATCCGGCTCGTGTGCGGGGCGAACACGCTGGCCGACGATGGCCTCGTCGAGGCGCTCGACCACCATGGCGTCGGCGTGCTGCTGCACGTCGACCCGGCGACGATGGTCGATGCCCAGTGGCTCGCCGGCAGCGGGATCCTGGGCCTGCGCCTCGCCGGCGGTGCGATCTCCGCGGATGGTCGCTCGGAGGCCGCGCTGTCGATGCGTCGCCTGGTCCGCGACGCGCACGAGATGGGAATGCGCGTCGTGGTGAGCCAGTTGCCCGACGCGGTCAGCGAGGTCGGCCTGTTCGCGGCCGGGATCGACTACGTGTCCAGGCCGGGCGCCGGCTTCGGGCCGGCGGAAGCGGATCACCTCTTCGAGCGCGCCCGCGTCGGATCGTCGAGAGGCCTGCCGCCGGCGGAGTAGTCGTCGAGGTTCTCAGCCGATCGTCGCCAGCCCCAGGTACAGGTCGCTCGCGCGTGCCGTCTGCGCGCCCGGCCGCCCGTCCCCGATCACCCTCCCGTCGACCTTCGTCACCGGCGTGACGCCGCCCAGCGTCCCCGTCACGAACGCCTCCTCCGCCGAGTACACCTGCGCCAGCGTGAAATCGCATTCCCGCGCCACGCCGCCGGCCGCCGTCCACGCACCGATCACGTTCCTCTGCGTGATCCCCTTGAACGAATACGCACCGGTCGACGTCCACAGCTCGCCCTTGCGCACGATGAAGAAGTTGGTCGAGTTGCAGCTCGCCACGAAGCCGCGCGGGTCGAGCATCAGCGCTTCGTCGGCGCCGGCGTGAATGGCCTGGATCAGCGCCTGGATCAGGTTCAGGCGGCTGTGCGAGTTCAGGCGCAGGTCGAACACGTCGGGGCCGCTGGTGCGGAAGGTCGAGGTGAAGAGCGAGAGGCCGCGCGTCTTCGATTCCGGTCTGGGCGTCTTCCACTCGGCGACGATCACGATCGTGGCCTTTCCGATCACGAAGCGCGGGTCCTGGTTCGGTGTGCGCTTGAGGCCGCGCGTCACCATCAGCCGGATGTGCGCGCCGTCGGTCATCGCGTTCTTCGCCAGCGTGTCGTGCAGGGCCTGCGTGAGCTCGACGCGCGTCAGGCCGATGTCGAGCGCGATCGAGGTGGCGCCTTCTTCGAGCCGGTCGAGGTGCGCGTCGAGGCTGATGACGCGGCCCTGCACCAGGCGCAGTCCTTCCCAGATGCCGTCGCCGAGCACGAAGCCGCTGTCGAAGACCGAGACGCGCGCCTCGTTGCGCGGAACGAAGTCGCCGTTGACGTAGACCAGCACGCTGTCGTTTCGCGGGTCGGCGAGATAGCCCTGGGCGCTTTCACCGTGGGCGAGAGGATTCGTGGCGGCTGCGGTCATGGCGCTCTCGCGGTGGGTGGCGGTGACGATGCTGTCGGCTGCATCAGAAATCGAACTCGCGGTGCCGATCGACGAAGGCACGCGTGCGCGGCCCGGTCGGGTGCTTGAGCACCTGGTCGGGCGTGCCCTGCTCGTGGATCACGCCCTCGGCGATGAAGAGCACGCGGTTGGCGAAGTGGTATGCGAAGCCGATCTCGTGCGTCACCAGGAGCATCGTGCGCCCTTCCTCGGCGAGCGAGCGGATCACGCGCAGCACCTCGCCCACCAGCTCGGGGTCGAGGGCCGACGTGGGCTCGTCGAACAGAAGCACCTCGGGATCCATCGCCAGCGCGCGGGCGATGGCCACGCGCTGCTTCTGCCCGCCGGACAGGCGCGCCGGGTAGGCCCCGGCCTTGTCGGCCAGGCCCACACGCGCGAGCTCGGCCTGCGCGCGCTCGTGCGCCTCGGCCTTGCCCAGGCCGCGCACGAACCGCAGCCCCTCCGCCACGTTGCCGATCGCCGTCATGTGCGGGAAGAGATTGAACTGCTGGAACACCATGCCCAGGCGCTGGCACACGCGCGTGAGCTCGGCTTCGCTGTAGAGGCGCTCGCGTGGCTCGGCCCCGTGGCCGGGCGCGGCGCGACCGAGCGGGTGGCCGGCGAGCTCGATCACGCCGGCGCTCGGCCGCTCCATGAGGTTGAGGCAGCGCAGCAGCGTGCTCTTGCCCGAGCCCGAGGCGCCGAGGATGGCGATGCGGTCGCCGGGCATCACGTCCAAATCGATGCCGCGCAGCACGGCGTGTTCGCCGAAGTGCTTGCGCAGGCCGCGCACGCGCAGCAGCGGCAGCGGCTGCGCCGCGCTTGCAGGCGCGACGTTCTTCGTCGAGGAGGCTTCGGGCATCGTCACGCGTCCGAGCGGCCGAGGCGCCGCTCCAGCGCGTAGGTCGCCTGCACCAGCGGGAACAGGCACAGGAAGAAGACGACGGCGATCACGGTGTAGGTCTCGATCGGGTTGAAGTTCAGCGAGGCCAGCAGCTTGCCCTGCTGCAGCAACTCCACGTAGGCGACCGCCGAGGCCAGCGTCGTCATCTTGAAGATCTCGATGCCGCGGTTGGTGAGCGCCGGCAGCATCCGCCGCAGCGCCTGCGGCAGGATGATGCGGCGCATCGCCTGCGCCCGCGTCATGCCGATGGCGCGGGCCGCCTCGGCCTGGCCGCGGTCGATCGAGGCGATGCCGCCCCGGTAGATCTCGGCCGAGAAGGCGGCCGAGTTGAGCGAGATGCCGAGCACGGCCGCCGTCAGCGGGCTGATCTCGATCGGCACCAGGATCGGCAGCGCGTAATAGAACCAGAGGATCTGCACCAGCACCGGCGTGTTGCGGAAGAATTCGACGAATGCCGTGGCCGGCAGGTGCAGCCAGAGCGCGCGCGCATGCCGGCCGAGGCCGACCACCAGGCCGAAGCCGAAGCCGAGCACGATGCAGATCACGAACAGGCGCAGCGTGCCGATCGCGCCGGCCCGGAGCACGTCGAGGTTCTCGAACACCGGCGCGAAATTCCAGTGGTAGGCCGCTCCCATCAGCGCGCCATCCCTTCACCGCTCGCGGCCATGCGCCGCTCGAGCCCATGCACCAGCGTGCTCGCCGCGGTGATGACCACGAAGTAGATCAGCGCGGTCACGGTGAACACCTCGAGCGGCCGGAACGTCTTTTGCGCCACCTCGTTGGTCTGGAACAGCAGGTCGGCATACGACACGGTGGCCACCAGCGTGGTCGTCTTCATCAGCTCGATCGCGCGTTCGAGGAACGCCGGGACCATGCGCTTGACGGCCTGCGGCAGCACGATGCGTCGCATCACCTGGCGCGGGTTCATGCCGATCGCGCGGCCCGCTTCCCACTGCCCGCGCTCCACCGAGACGATGCCGCCGCGGAACACCTCGGCGAAGAAGGCGGCCGACTGGACCGAGAACGTGAGCACGGCGGCGACGTAGGGCGTCATCTCGACGTGGATCAGGATCGGCAGCGCGAAGAAGAACCAGAACAGCTGCACCAGCGGCGGCGTCGTGCGGAAGACCTCGATCACCGCACTCGCCGGCCATCGCAGCCAGCGGGACGGCGAGAGCCGCATCAGCGCCAGCACGAGGCCGAGCGGGATGCCGAAGGAGAGTGCCGCACCCGTGACCTTCAGCGTGTTGAGCAGGCCCGCCGCCAGCAGATCGGCGTTCGCCCACACCGGGGCGAAGTTCCAGACGTGCATGCGAGCGGCCGGCGGGCGTGCGTTCTTGCTCGGACGTGCCGGCTACGACTTGCCGAGCATTTCCTTCATCACCGGCGGCGACGCCTTCGGATCGAGGCCGAATCCGACCAGGAACTCCTCGTACCACTTCTCCGTCTGGCCGCTCGCATAGAACTTGCCGATCTCCTTGTCGACGAATTCGACGAAGGACTTGTCGGATTCCTTGCGTACCGCGACGCTCGATGCCTGCGATTGCGCCGGCGTCGGCACGACGATCTTGCCGGCGCCGAGCTTCTGACGGGCTGCGAGCAGCGGCGGATGGAACAGGCAGACGGCGTCAGCCCGGCCGGCCTGGAAGGCGGCGATCGCCTCGGCATTGCCCGGGAAGCGCGAGACCTGTGCCTTGGCCACGTGCTCGCTCAGGAACTTGTCCATGCTGCTCGCCTGCGGCACCGCGATGCGCACCGTGGGCTTGTCGAGTTCGGCCCACGTCTTCGCCGGCAGGTCGTCGCGCGCCAGCACCGCGAGCGAGTACCAGAGCAGCGGCGTCTTCGGAAAGTCGACGGCCTCCGCACGCTCGGGCGTGGCGTCCATCATCGACATCATGTCGATCTTGTTGCCCTGCAGCGCGGCGATCGCCGTGCCCCACGTCACCTCGACCGGCTCGAACTTCACGCCGAGGTCGGCCGCCATCGCCTTGCCCAGCGACACGCCGACGCCGCTTGTCCAGTCTCCCGACTTGGGGTCCTTGGAATACCAGGGCGGTGCCTGCGTGACGCCGACGCGCAGCGTGCCTCGCTGCTTGATCTGGCCAAGGGTGCTCTCGGCCGCGCTCTGGGACCATGCCGCCGGCGCCGTGGCCGCCACGGCGAGAGCCAGCACGGAGCGGCGTTGGATGGGAACGGACATGGCAGGTGCTCCTTCGGGGGTCGGCCATCATAAGATCTGGCTCGCCGACGGAACGAGGGATTGACCGACCGCGTCCGCGCTCGCATCCTCCGTGGTCGACCCACCGGAAGAAGAGGCGAGCATGACGGAAGCAGAGGCGAAGACGCGCATCCAGCAGGTCATCAAGACCAAGGTCAAGCCGGACGCCGACAAGGCGTTCGCCGGCACCCTGAAGGCCGTCCCCGATCTGGCGAAGTCGATCGCCAAGGTGAACGACGCCGTCAAGAAGGCCGTCGATGCCGATCTCGTCAAGACCTACCTGCGCGAGCTGACGATCAACGTCCGGGCGGTGTCCGATGCGCGCGGCTACGCCGTCGATGCGCTGAAGACGCTCGCCGACGAGACGTCGGACGACGGCGACTTCAAGGCCGACATGGACGAGATCGAGAAGCTGCAGGCCAAGCTCGAAGCGGTGCGCGACAAGCTGTCGGACCAGATCGTCC
>CAZZVH010000085.1:0-2671 GCA_964657365.1 uncultured Burkholderiaceae bacterium | reverse complement strand
GACAGCGGAGCGAAGGCGGCCGACGAGCGCGCCCACGGCGAGAAAGCGGCGCATCGTGAATGGGATTCGATCATCGCCGCCTTCGAGTCGTCGATGGCCTTCGTCACGACGTACCTGAAGAACATGCGGGCGTCGATGCAGGAAGCGAAGGACGCGGTCGCCAAGCGCGACGCGGCCGCCTTGAAGAAGGCGAACGACGGCTTGAAGAGGATGGCAAGCAACCCGGACGTCGCCGCCGGGAAGTTTCTGCTCAACCGGGCCGCCGACTTCATGAAGCGATACGACAAGACGACGTTCAGCGAGGAGTTCCAGGCGGAGCTCGCCGACGACCAGAAGAAGATCATCGGCGAGTACGACAAGCGGGCGCAATCGATGCAGGCCGAGTCGCAGAAGATCATGGCCGACATGGCCAAGCTGTCGATCGAGCCGCCCAGCGCCGTCAAGTGCACCGCCGAGCTCGGCTTCAAGGCGAACTTCATCAGCCGCGTCGAGAGGGCGCTCAAGCTCGACGAAGCCAAGCTCATGAAGGAGCTCGAAGCGATCGGCAAGGATGCCGGCGTCAAGGGAACCGGCAAGGAGCTGCTCGACAAGCTGAAGAAGAAGGGCTACTACCCCTGAGCCGGCACGTGCCCGCGTCGAGATGAGTTCAGTGACGGTGCCTCATCAAGTTCTGGGAAATCTCCAGACTCCTTTTGGCTTTGTCGGCTTTTTCTTTCTCGAGGATCAGATCGAGGACGTCTTTCGCCGCCTTTTCCATCTTTGACGCGATGGCGCTGAGGTTGAGTTGAGGCTTCGACTTGAAACTCGAGTCGATTCGCACCGTGCCCGGAACCATCGAGGCCTTCGCGAATAGCGACAGTGCCTCGTATCGTTTGATCGCCGGGTGGGCTTTGAGAATGGCCAATGCCATATTGCGAAGACCGCCGTTGAGCGAAGTGAACGCCGAGAAAATATAGTCTCTCATGTACTTCCGTACTTCGGGGATATGCGTCTCGCCATCGCTCGGAATGCTTGGGACGGAAGCAACGGCGATCCCCCCAGCGGCGACCGTGAAGATGAGCAGGCTGGCCGTACCGATCGGAAAAAAGCATGTGGCTGCCCAGATGCCATTGCCGAGCACGCCTTCGACGAAGCTCGTCCAGCTGCCTTGCGACATGCCTTCCACTTGACTGTTCAGCTGATTGGCGACGAATTGATCGATGCCGTCCAACGAAGCGGTCAACCACGGCTGCAGGAATGTGGCCATGTCTTGTTCGAGCACGGTAGCCGACGTCTCGCCGCCGCCGTCTGCGACTGCCTGGCCCGAGTCTGCGGCTTTCGCCATGACGTTGACGAAGATCACCGGGCCGTCGAACTGAAAGGTCTTGCCTCCCATCGCCACGGCAATCTGAGGCCGCACATATCCCGGGCCAATCTTGGCCGCCTTGATCGTGAGCGCGGCCTTCCCTGAGTCTGCATCGACATCAACTGCCAAGTTTCCGCTCGAATCCACTTTCCATTTGATGGCCGCGCCCTTAGGAGCGATGGCGATGTTCTTGATCGCTACGGGCACCATGACTTCTTCTCCGGCAAAGATGGCCAGTGGGGCGAATGGGGAGGTGCCGCTATCGTCGAAAACCGGAATGAAATATTGCCCGGTGACGATCTTTACGGCTGTCTCGGCCATCGACTCCAGTTGCGCCGGATCCGGCAGATTGAGGGCGCTGAGAAGTCCCATGACATTTCTCCTGAAAACGTTGCGGGCCTGTCGCGGGGCATCCCGGTCATATCGCGGCGAGGACGGAGCGTACGCCTGGGAAGGCCCGCCTTGAGACGGTAAGCGCAATCCGGTCTCGAATCCAGTCACCAGCACTGGACCGTATTGACATCACCGGGCTGTCGCGAGACCCTTCAGTCGCAGCTCCCGCTCGCGCAGGTCCGCATTCGCCATGCTCACCTTGAGCCGTTGACGCGCGAACTTGTGGTTGTCGCCGAAGAAGCCGGCAGTCACATCCAGCGCCACGGCGACCACCTCGAGCGCGGTCATCGGCGGCGCATCGTGAAGCGCGGCGCCCATCGCCTCCTGCACGCGTTCCGAACCGCTGAAGAGCACCTCGCGCTTGTCGGGGCTGGCGAACGGCAGGACGGGCACGGAAGCCGACATGCCGGATCCAGCGATGCATCCCCGCGTGGCGAATGGCGTGTACGCGCTGGGCCTGGCCGACCGCGGCATCCGGTCCATGGTCGCGCGTTTCGCGCCGACCGTCCACGGCTCCGGGGGCGACCACGGATTCGTCGCGACGCTGGCCGGGATCGCCCGCGAAAAGGGCGTGTCGGCCTATATCGGCGACGGCCTCAATCGATGGCCGGCCGTGCATCGCCTCACGCGGTCGCCGAAGAAGGCATCCCGACGCGCGACATTGCCGAGGCGCTCGGTCGATTCCTCGGCCTTCCCGTCGAGGCCGTTGCCGCCGACCGGGCGGCAGACCATTTCGGCTGGCTGGGCCGGTTCTTCGGTGCCAACGCGCCCGCATCGAGCGCCCTGACCCGCGAGTTGCTGGGCTGGACACCGACGCACCCGACCCTGCTGGAAGACATCGCCGCCGGGGCTTATCCCGGTCGGTGATGCCGCCCGCTCGGTGGCCGATCAGTGCAGGGACGTGAACGTCGGGACCACGCCCATCACCGACCA
>CAZZVH010000084.1:0-10761 GCA_964657365.1 uncultured Burkholderiaceae bacterium | reverse complement strand
CGATCACCGGGACCGGCATGGCGCGGACCAGGGTGGCCAGGGGCTTGTAGTAGCGCTCGATGGTGGCGCCGATGTCGGTGGGGGTGCCGCCCGGCTCGAGATTGGGTGCGACGGCCGGGTCGGCGAGATCCTGGCCCGCGCAGAACCCGCGGCCGCTGCCCGTCAGGACGACGCAACGGACCTCGCGATCACCAGCCGCTGCCTGGAGTGCGGCCAGCAACTGGCCATGCATCGGCCCGGTGAAGCTGTTGAGCGCCTTCGGCCGGTTCAGCGTCAGCGTGCGGACACCGGCGGCATGCCGTACCAGAACCAGCGGCTCGTCCATCAGCTTGTCTCCAACCGGTCGAAAGCCGGCGTCTGTTGCCACGTGCCGGGCGAAAACAGATCCGACCGACCGGTAGGTAGAGTCTAGGCCGTGCGGCGCGTCTTCGCAAGCACCTCCGGAGACGGCTTGTCTGGCCGTGACAGGAACTTCAGCAGGCGCCTTTCCGCGGCGCTCAGGCCGGCCCGCCGTGCCGGCGTCATGGCCGCCAGGGCGTCGGCATCGGCAGACGACGCGAGCCGCTCCAGGACACGCGGGTGCACGTACGACTTGCGACACACAGCGACCGTGTTGCCCAAGCGGCCGGCGACGTCGCCGAGCAGCTGGTTCGCGGTGCGCCGGCAGGTCGCATCGGCGGCACACTGTTCCGCCCACAACGCCAGCGCGAACGACGTGCCGTGCCAGGTGCGGAAGTCCTTGGCCGTGAATTCGGCGCCGCTGGTCTCGCGGATGTAGTCGTTGACGTCGGCGGAATCGACCGCGTGGGCAGCACCGTTCTCGTCGACGTACTGGAACAACTGCTGGCCCGGCATCGCCTGGCAACGACGGACCACCCGGGCGACGACCGGATCGTCGAGGCCGACGTCGCGCTCGACGCCGCTCTTGCCGCGAAAGCGCAGCCGCAGTCGGCTGCCGCGCACGTCGACATGGCGGTTGCGCAGTGTCGTCAGGCCGAACGACTTGTTGGTCTTCGCGTATTCGTCGTTGCCGATGCGCACGAAGGTCGTGTCGAGCAGCCGGACGATGGTCGCGAGCACCGTGTCGCGCTGCGGCGTCTCGCCGATCGGCAAGGAAAGCTGCGCCTTGACGCGGGCCCGGATGCGCGGCAACGCCGCGCCGAACTCCAGCATCCGCTCGAACTTGTCGGCATCGCGGGCGACCCGCCAGTCGGGGTGATACCGGTATTGCTTGCGGCCCCGTGCGTCCCGGCCCGTCGCCTGCAGGTGGCCGTTCGCGAGCGGCGAGATCCAGACGTCTTCGTAGGCCGGCGGAATCGCCAGCGCACGGATGCGCCGGATCTCGTCGGCCTTGCGGATGCGCCTGCCATCGACCCCACGGTAGGCGAAGCCATCGCCGACACGCTCGCGGCGGATGCCGGGTCGATCGTCGGTGCTCCACACGAGCCCGCGCGGCGTCGCGGGTTCCTGACTCGCCTTGCCGACGGACTTGCCTGCCCGTGCAGCGGCCGACGCCGTCGACGCAACGCGACCGCTCACGCGACGGCAGGCTCCACCGGGCGCGGTGGCTCGCCGACGGGCGCTGGCGCACCGGGCGGACGCGGGTCGTCGATCGGCGGCGGTACGCCTTCCGGCTGGTCCGGTGAAGGCGGCAGGGACGGAACGCCGGTCGGCGGAACGATGGGTTCGGGCGAGATCATGGGCACTGGAAGCGCGACGATGGCATCGGCGGGCAAACGACATGCCGAAGCCCCGGCTGGAGCGACTGTCAGGAACCGCGCTTGCCAGCCTGGCCCGATGCCGAACTGCCGAACCCTGATCGCATGACCACCCGTGCACCGATGCCACGTCGCGACGCAGACTTCGCGACCCACTGGAAGCCGCGCCTGCTGCGCGCGCTGCGCAAGACGTTCCACCTGAAGGCGCTGCGCGAGGGCCAGGAAGCCGTCATCGAGAGCGTGCTCGCCGGTCGCCCGACGCTGGCCATCATGCCCACCGGTGCCGGCAAATCGTTGTGCTACCAGCTGCCGGCCACGTTGTTGCCCTGGCCCACTCTCGTTGTCTCGCCATTGATCGCGTTGATGAAGGACCAGTGCGACAAGCTGCGCGAGCACGGCATCGCCGCCGTGCAGCTCAACAGCTCCATCAACGCCGAGGACACTGCGGCGGCGAATGCGGCGATCGTCGACGGCAGCGCGACCATCGTTTTCACGACGCCCGAACGACTGGCCGATCCCGCATTCGTGGCGCTGTTCGCCGCGCGACCGCCCTCCCTGGTCGTCATCGACGAAGCGCACTGCATCTCGCAATGGGGCCACGACTTCCGGCCGGCCTTTCTCGAGATCGGCAGCGCACTGCCTTCGTTCGGCAAGCCGACGCTGCTGGCGCTGACGGCGACCGCCAGCGCCGAGGTCGTCGCCGACATCGCGCGTCAACTGGGCGTCGCCCGCTTCACGACCATCGACACCGGGGTGTACCGACCGAACCTGCGCTACCGAGCCGCCCAGGCGACGCGCGAGGACGACAAGCTGGCGATGGCGGTCGCGGCAGTGCAGCAGGCGCCGGGCTCGGGCATCGTCTACGCGGCGACGGTAAAGGCCGCCGAGGCCGTGCATGCCGCACTGGTCGCAGGCGGCGTCGCTGCGGGCCTCTATCACGGCAAGCTCGGCGCCGCGGCGCGACGCGAGCAGCAGGACGCCTTCATGCGCGGCGACTCGCGCGTCATCGTCGCCACCAATGCCTTCGGGCTCGGCATCGACAAGGCAGACACGCGCTTCGTCCTGCACTACCAGATCCCCGCCGGGCTCGACGCCTACTACCAGGAGTCCGGACGCGCCGGCCGCGACGGCCTGCCCGCCGATTGCACCCTGCTCTTCCTGCACAGCGACCGCGCCGTGCAGCAATTTTTTCTTGCCGGGAAGTATCCGGCCCAGGAAGACATCGCCGACGTCTACGGCGCCTGTCTCGAGGGTCGCGACGATGGCGAGCCGTGGACGCTCGACACGCTGCAGGCTGCACTTGATCGGCCCAAGTCGAAGGTCCAGGTCGCGCTGCGCCTGCTGCGCCACCAGGCCGTCGTCGCGCAGGACCGGAGCGGCCGGTTGACCCTGCGCAAGAGCGCGCTGGACGACCAGGCCTTGTCCGGCCTCCTGGAGGCCTACCGGCACAAGCGGGAGAGCGATCGGGCGATGCTCGAGCGGATGGTGTTCTATGCCCAGACCGGCCACTGCCGCTGGCGCGTCCTGCTCGAAAATTTCGCGGAGTCGACAGGCTTCGCGAACTGCGGGACATGCGACAACTGCCTGCGCATCGCCGACGACGCCGCCGCACGCGCGGCCAGCATGGAGGAGGCGACCACGCAGGCGCCCGACACCGCGGCGCCGGCCCCGGCTTCGACCGGTCCGCACCTCGCCGCGGGCGACCGGGTCAGGGTGCCGCGCTACGGCATCGGCACCGTCGAGACAGTCGACGCCGCGGGCGTGGTCGTGTCGTTCGGCGAAGGCGTGCGCCGGACTTTCCTCGCCGCATTCGTGCGACCGGTGACCGACAGTCGACCGATCTCGGGGGCCCGGAAAAAGTTGCCGAAAGCGATGCCCGCGGCGGCCTGATCGACGCGTTCCCGAGGCCCGTCCGGACGATCGCGTACCGGGCGTCGCCGCGTGAACGACGGCGTGGCATGGAGGTTGCGTTGAAGGCTTCATCCGAGCCGCGCGGCGCCGATGCCGACAGCGCGATTCACTGACCAGCCAGAGGCCGAAGCGATGACGACTCCCATGTTGCGAACCACACAGCGACAGCAGCACACGGTCACGCCGAGGCTGCAGCATGCAGTGCGGCTGCTGCAGTTGTCATCGCTCGATTTCGCGCAGGAAGTGCACGAGGCGATGGGCCGCAATCCCTTCCTCGAAGTCGAGGAAGCAGCGCACGAGGCGGGCCACGAGTCGCTCGAGGCGTCGCGTGCCGACGCCGGCTCGACCGGCATCGATGTCGACTTCCGCCACGGCGACGCCGATGGTTCGATGCAGCCCATCACCGACTCGCCCTACGAACGCGACAGCTGGCAGCAGACCTCGTCGAGCGTGCGCACGCAAGGCGCGGAGAGCGACATCAGCGCGCTCGACCTGGTGGCGGCCGATGTCGACCTGAGACAGCACCTGCGCGGCCAGATCAACGTGCTGCCGCTGTCGCCGCGCGACCATGCGCTCGCCTGTGCGGTGATCGAATCGCTCGACGACGACGGCTATCTGCGCACGCCGCTCGACGACCTCAAGGACAGCAGCGGCATGGTGCCGGCGGTCGACGACACGGAAATGCTCATCGCCCTCAAGCGCGTGCAGTCGCTCGACCCGTGCGGCGTGGGCGCACGCAGCGTCGCCGAATGCCTCCAGCTCCAGCTCTGCGACATCGAGGACGAAAGCCAGCGCGCGATCGCCGGCCGCATCGTCTCTGACCATCTCGACCGACTGGCGCAGCACGACGTCAACGGCATGGCGCGCCTGCTCAAGAAGACGCCGTCGGAGATCGAGGCCGTGTGCGAGCGCATCCGCCACCTGAACCCGCGGCCGGGCTGGCAGGTGGAATCGAGCGCCACGCAATACATCACGCCGGACGTCATCGTCCGCAAGATCCGCGGCCGCTGGACCGCGACCCTCAATCGCGCCATCGTGCCGCGCGTGCGCATCAACAACACCTACGCGACGATGTTCACCGAGCACCGCGCGGTCAAGAACACGGAGATGGCGCAGCACCTGCAGGAAGCGCGCTGGACCGTGAAGAACGTGCAGCAGCGCTTCTCGACGATCCTCATGGTCGCCGAGGCGATCCTCAAGCGGCAGCAGCACTTCCTCGAGTTCGGACCGATGGCGATGAAGCCTCTCGGCCTGCGCGAGATCGCCGAAGAGCTCGGCCTGCACGAGTCGACGGTCTCGCGCGTGACCAACAACAAGTACATGGCGACGCCCGTCGGCGTCTTCGAGCTGAAGCATTTCTTCTCTCGCGAGATGGCGACGGCGAGCGGCGGCGCCTGTTCGGCGACTGCGATCCGCGGCGTGATCAAGGGAATGATCGACGCGGAAAGCCCGGCCAGCCCGCTGTCCGACGCGCAGATCGCACGGCTGCTGATTCGCCAGGGGCTGAAGGTCGCCAGGCGCACCGTGACCAAGTATCGGCAGTTGCTGAAGCTGCCGTCGGTGGAGCGCCGTCGCCGCGTCGGCGCGGGGGCTCAACCGGTCGCTTGCTGAGTCGCGCCGGCGAACGCGATGTGCGCCCGTTCGGGCACGGCATTTGCTGAAAATGTGCCGAGCCGCGCGTCCAGATGCGGCACTCGTGAAGGGACAACCTTGGCAGCCGGATCGCATCAGCCCGAAGTCCGCGATCGCCGTTGCAGCCCGACGTTTGGAGTGCCGCGATGAGCAGCGTCGACGAGCCCGATCTCGCCGCGATCGCCGCAGCCGCGCCTGTCTTCATCTGGAGCGCGACGCTCGACGGCCGGAACGACTGGCATAGCGCCGCCTGGACCCAGTTCACTGGTCGCACGGTGGCGGAACTGTCGGGCAGGGGCTGGTTGCGTTGCGTCCATCCGGAAGACGTCGATCGCTGCGAGGGCATTCGCGCTGCGAGCTTCGAAGCGTCCGCTGCCTTCAACATGGACTACCGGCTCCGTCGTCACGATGGCGAGTACCGGTGGGTCGCCGATAACGGCGTGCCCCGGCTCGATGCCCAGGGGCGCACCGTCGGCTACGTGGGCAGTGCCGTCGACGTTCAGGAGCGGAAGGGTCTGGAGGAAAACCTCGCGGATCGCACTCAGGCGCTTCGGCTGGGCGAGCGTCGCCAGGGGCAATTCCTGGCGATGCTGTCGCACGAACTGCGCAACCCGCTGGCGCCGATCGCCAATGCGGCCAGCGTGCTGCGAACGATCGAGCACAGCAACCCGATCCTGGTCCGGTTGCGCGAAATCCTCGAGCGCCAGGTCGGACGTCTCGGCCGGCTGGTGGAAGAGCTGATCGACGTCACGCGGTCGGCGCAGGGCCAGATCTCGCTGGTCCGCGAGCGGGTCTCGATCGAAAGCGTCGTGCAGGGCGCCGTGGCGCGCAGCCACGAGAAGATCAATGCCGGCAAGCACCGCCTCGAAGTCGACGTGCCCGACCATCGCCTGTTCGTGCGCGGCGATTCAGGTCGCCTGTCGCAAGCCCTGGCGAACCTCATCGTCAACGCTGCCAAATTCACCTTCGAACCTGGCGTGGTCAGGATCGGCGTGCGTCGTGTCGCCAGGACCGTCCAGATCTCCGTGCGCGACAACGGCCAGGGGATCGACGCCGCGTTCCTGCCGCATGTGTTCGAGCTGTTCGCCCAGCAGGACCAGACCCTGTCCCGGTCGCTCGGTGGCCTGGGCGTCGGCCTGACACTCGCGCGAAGGATCGCGCAGCTGCACGGTGGCGATGTCGAGGCGTTCAGCGAAGGTCCGGGCAAGGGCTCCGAGTTCATCTTCTGGCTGCCTCTGCTGGAGGAGCCGGCGACGAGTGCCACGCCGGTGCGGCCCCCTGTCGATGAAAGCTTTCGCGTCCTGATCGTCGAGGACGACGCCGATGCGCTCGAGAGCCTGCGCCTGCAGATGGAGCTCTGGGGCAACGAGGTCCGCACGGCCCGCAACGCCGAGGAGGCGTTGGCCATCGCCGTCGAGGCGCGGCCGCAGATCGTCCTCTGCGACATCGGCTTGCCCGGCATGGACGGCTTGCGACTGGTCCGGGCGTTGCGCGAAAAGCTCGGCGCCGATTCGCACGCCGTGTTCGCGGCTGTCACCGGCTACGCCGGCAGCGACGATCAGGAGCGGGCACTGGCAGCGGGCTTCGACGCGTTTCTCGTCAAGCCGCTGGAGCCGGAAAGCCTCGCCCGCCTGTTCCACTCCACTGCCGCGCAGGCCGTCTGAGCGACGCGCCCGGGCGGCGTGCACCGCTCGACACGCCGTTCAGCGAACGGCGTCGAGAGCGCCCGGCTGGCTGACCGAATCGTCGTCGTCGCCGGCGTATTCCTTCAGCCGGTTGTAGAGCGTCTTCAGGCTGATGCCGAGCGTGGCGGCGGTCTTTTCCTTGTGCCGGCCGCAATGTTCGAGGGTGGCCAGCGTGAGCTGCCTGTCTGCTTCCGCCAGCGTCGTGCCGACTCGGATCGTCAACACCGGCGCGCCGGTGACAGACGACGTCGACCCATAGGCCTGGGGCAGGCAGCCTTCGGTGATGGTCGACCCGGTCGCCATCACGTAGGCGCGGTAGACGACGTTGCGCAGCTCGCGCACGTTGCCGGCCCAGCGGTAGTCGACCAGACTGGCCAGGACGTCGGGGGCGAAGCGCTTCTTGTCGCCTTCGCGCTCGCCGATCTGGGCGAGGAAATGCTCGGCGATGAGAGGTACGTCTTCGGAGCGGTCGCGCAAGGCGGGGAGATGGATCGGAAACACGTTCAGACGGTAGAGCAGGTCTTCACGGAGCTTGCCGATCGCCACCGCCTCGAGCGGATTGCGGTTGGTGGCGGCGATCAGCCGCACGTCGGCCTCCTGGACCTGTGTCGAGCCGACCCGCATGAAGGTGCCCGTCTCCAGCACGCGCAGCAGCTTGACCTGCAGGTCGAGCGGCATCTCCGTGATCTCGTCGAGGAACAAAGTGCCGCCGCTGGTGCGCTCGAAGAACCCGAGATGCTGCCGGTCGGCACCCGTGAAGCTGCCCTTCTCGTGGCCGAAGATCTCGCTCTCGATCAGGTGCGGCGAAATGGCGCCGCAGTTGATGGCGAAGAAAGGATTGGCGCGGCGGCGGCTCAGGTCGTGCACGGTGCGGGCGACGACCTCCTTGCCGGTGCCGCTCTCGCCGGTGAGGAACACCGAGACGGCGGTGCCGGCGACACGGACGATCTGCTGGTAGACGCGGCGCATCGGTGCCGAGCGCCCCCAGAGCTCGCCGAAGTGGCCTTCCTGGTCGAGCTTGGCTTCCAGGTCTCCGGCCGCCGCCTTCATCGCCGACGGCTTGGTGACCCGGGACAGCACGCCCTGCAGCTGCTTCAGGCTCATCGGCTTGACGAGGTAATCGGCGGCGCCGAGGCGGAAGGCCTGGATCGAGGTGTCGAGGCTGGCGTGCCCCGTGATCAGCACCAGTTCCGCGTTCGGCAGCGACTTGGCGTCGTTGAACAACTCCATGCCGCTGCCGTCCGGCAGCATCAGGTCGAGCAGGACGATGTCCGGCTCCTGCAGCGACATCTGGCGCCGCGCCTCGCGCAGCGATCCGGCGGTGGCGACGGTGAATCCTTCGCTGGCGATCAGCATCGCCATCGTTTCGGCGGCGTCGGCGTCGTCGTCGACGAGAAGCGCGTGCGGCACTCGGGAACTCCCAGGAAACGAATGAAATCTCGTGCGATGACACCCGTCGAAGTGGCCAGTATCGCACCCGCTTCGACCCGGGTCTGACGCCCGATGGCACCGCGAGCGCACTCTAGCGTCGAAGCAACGGAACGACCCCCGCAGGCGGCCGTATTTGCATGTCGGACACCGCCTACCGTGATCGTTTCCTGCCTGTTTCGGGAGCGACGCGATCTGGCCGTCGGCAAGCAGGTCCACCTGCGGAAGGAACGGCAAGCCGATGCGATACATGGGCTTGCCGGCTTCGGAAGGTGGTAGGCGCGAATGGACTCGAACCATCGACCCCCACCATGTCAAGGTGGTGCTCTAACCAGCTGAGCTACGCGCCTGCAGCCTTGAATGATAGCAGCGCCGTCGCCCTGCGCGCCCGAACGGGTACGCTCGCGTGGCCGCATCCCGCGGCTTCCTGGGGTCGGACATGGTCAAGTCGTGCAGTCGCGCCGTCGCGGTCGTTCTTCTGGCGTTGCCGCTGGCGGCCCTGGCCGATTCGATCGGCGAGGTCGACACGGTCTTCAAGCTGATCGGCCCCGACCACAAGATCGTCGTCGACGCCTACGACGACCCGAAGGTGAACGGCGTCACCTGCTACGTGTCGCGCGCCAAGACCGGCGGCATCAAGGGCGCCATCGGCGTCGCCGAGGACAAGTCGGAAGCGTCGATCGCCTGTCGCCAGGTGGGGCCCATCTCGTTCACGGCGGCGAAGCTCGACCCGCACGAGGAAATGTTCAGCGAGCGCATCTCGCTCGTCTTCAAGCGGCTCCGGGTGGTGCGCATGGTCGACGCGAAGCGCAACACGCTCGTCTACCTCGCCTACTCCGACCGCGTGATCGACGGCTCGCCGCAGAACAGCGTCAGCGTCGTGCCGATCGACCGCGCGACACCGATCCCCGGGCCGAAATAGGAGGCCGAGCAGGAGGTCGACGCGGCAGGCCGAACCGGCGCGCCGATTCAGCGGCGCCGCGCCGAGCGCACGCCCGCCACGCGGTTGACGATCCCGAGCGTGGCGCCGAGATGCGAGGCATCGGCGACCTCGACGGTGAAGGTCATGAAGGCCGTGCCGCCGCCGCTGTCGCGCACCGAGCTCGACTTGACGCCGATGACGTTGATCTTCTCCTTGGCGAAGACCTCGGAGACATCGCGCAGCAGGCCTTGCCGGTCGCTGGCCTCGACGCTCACGTCGACCGGATAGAGCCCGGGCTTCGCCTGGTCGGGCATGCCCCACGCGACCGGGATCACGCGCTCCGGCGCCCGGCTCGCCAGCTCGCGCAGGTTGCTGCATCCGGCGCGGTGGACGGCGACACCCTTGCCGCGTGTCACGTAGCCGGCGATCGGGTCGGGCGGCGCCGGCCTGCAGCAGCGGGCCAGGCTCGTCAGCAGAGATTCGACGCCCACGACGAGCACGCCTCCCGGGGCCGCCCCGGCGCGCGACTTCTTGACGGCGAAGGCGGCGTCGTCCGGCCTGGTCTCCGGCGCCGGTCGCAGCAGGGTCTCGATGTTGCGCAGCGACAGCTCGTCCTTGCCGACCACCTCGAACAGGGCGTCGGCGCTTCGAAAGCCGAGCTGCGCCGCCAGGTCGTCGAGCTTGAGCGCCGTCTTGCCCTCGCGCTGGAGCAGCTTCTCGACGGCCTCGCGGCCGCGCGCCACCGTCGCATCGCTCGCGAGCGCGTTGAACCAGGCACGGACCTTGGCCTTCGAGCGCGGGCTGCGCAGGTAGCCGAGCTCGGCGTTGAGCCAGTCGAGCGACGGACCGCCAGTCTTGGCAGTCGTGATCTCGACGGTCTGGCCGCTGTGCAGCGGCGTGTCGAGCGGCACCATCGCACCGTCGACCTTCGCGCCGCGGCAGCGGTGCCCGAGCTCCGTGTGGACCGCGTACGCGAAATCGATCGGCGTCGCCCCCGCCGTGAGCTCGACCAGCGTGGCCTGCGGCGTGAAGACGTAGATGCGCTCGTCGAGCCCTTGCCGCGTCGCGCCGGCGGCCGGCACCTGTCCGTCGTCGCCGTCGCTGCCGCCGTCGCCGGCGACATCGCGTTCCCACGCGAGCAGCTGTCGCAGCACCGCGAGGCGCGCCTCGGCGACGCCCGCCTCGTAGCGGCCCGATGCGCCGCCTTGACCGCCGCGCCGGCCGGCATCGCTTTCCTTGTAGACCCAGTGCGCCGAGACACCGTACTCCGCATGCTCGTGCATCTCGGCGGTGCGGATCTGGATCTCGACCGCATGTCCGTCGTCCGCCTGCACGACCGTGTGGAGCGAGCGATAACCGTTCGGCTTCGGCCGGGCGATGTAGTCGTCGAGCTCGCCGGCGACCACGCGATAGCGCTCGTGCACGCGGCCCAGCACCGCATAGCAGCTGGCGACGTCGTCGACGA
>CAZZVH010000083.1:0-10821 GCA_964657365.1 uncultured Burkholderiaceae bacterium | reverse complement strand
TCCTTGCCGCAGACGCCGACGCCGGTGTCGAGCCGCATGTCGTTGCCGATGGCGCTGACGCGGGTCAGCGCGTCGGGACCGTTGCCGATCAGCGTCGCGCCCTTGACGGGGTACTGGATCTTGCCGTTCTCGACCCAGAACGCCTCGCTGGCCGAGAACACGAACTTGCCGCTCGTGATGTCGACCTGGCCGCCGCCGAAGTTGGTGGCGTAGAGGCCGCGCTTGAGGCCCGCGACGATCTCTTCCCTGGTCTTGTCACCGCCGAGCATGTAGGTGTTGGTCATGCGCGGCATCGGCACCGCGGCGTAGCTTTCGCGCCGGCCGTTGCCGGTGGGCGAGACCTTCATCAGCCGCGCGTTCATCGAGTCCTGGATGTAGCCCTTCAGGATGCCGTCCTCGATCAGAACGTTCTTCTGCGTCGCGTTGCCTTCGTCGTCGACGTTGAGCGAGCCGCGCCGGTCGGCGATGGTGCCGTCGTCGAGCACGGTCACGCCCTTGGCGGCGACGCGCTGGCCGATCCGGCCGGCGAAGGCGCTCGAGCCCTTCCGGTTGAAATCGCCCTCGAGGCCGTGGCCGATCGCCTCGTGCAGCAGCACGCCGGGCCAGCCCGGGCCGAGCACGATGCTCATCTCGCCGGCCTTGGCCGGCCGCGCTTCGAGATTCGTCAATGCGGCGTTGACCGCGGCATCGACGTACGACTCGATGACGTCCTGCTGGAAGTAGCCGAAGCCGAACCTTCCGCCGCCACCGCCGTTGCCGGACTCGCGGCGCACCACGCCGTCCTTGGTCTGCTCGGCGATGACGCTGACCGAGAGACGCACCAGCGGCCGCACGTCGGCGGCGATCGTGCCGTCGGCACGGGCGATCAGCACGACGTCGTATTCGCCGGCGAGACCGGCCATCACCTGGACGATGCGCGGGTCCTTGGCGCGGGCCAGCTTCTCCACCCGCTCGAGCAGCGCGACCTTCTGGGCGCTGTCGAGCGTGGCGATCGGATCCATCGGCGCATAGAGCGTGCGGCTGCGCGCGATCGATGTCGCGCGACCCACCTTCACGCGGCGGCTCTGGCCTGCCGCGGCGATGGTGCGCACCGTGCTCGCGGCATCCATCAACGCTGCTTCGGAGATGTCGTCGGAATAGGCGAACGCCGTCTTCTCGCCGGCGACCGCGCGCACGCCGACGCCCTGGTCGATGCCGAAGCTGCCGCTCTTGACGATGCCTTCCTCGAGGCTCCAGCCCTCGCTGCGCGTGTACTGGAAGTAGAGATCGGCGTCGTCGATGCGGTGCGTGGCGATGCTCGCGAGAGCGCGGCCGAGCGACGCCTCGGTGAGGCCGAACGGCTCGAGCAGCAGCGAGCGCGCCACGGCCAGGCGTTCGATCGTCGGTTCACGGGAAATCATGCGCGGTCTTTCGGAGTCGATCGCCAATTGTAGAAGTCGCACCATGCCCGTACGACGCGGCAGAGGTCGCTTCCGTCGGGCGTTGCACGCTCGAAGCGTTTCACAGATCTTTACGGCGCCACGCGTCGGCCCGGCCCCGCGCATGGCGTTGAAGACAGGCGGGGTGCGCAACCCGTTCCACCCGAAGAAACCACTCTCCAACACATCGAAGGACACATCATGCTGAACCTCAAGACTGTCGCCATCGGTGCGACCCTCGCCATCGCCTCGATCGGTGCCTTCGCGCAAGCGACCGCCCCGGTCGTTCCGGCGGCTCCCGCCACGCCCCGCGTCGATGCACGTGAAGCCAAGCAACAGACGCGCATCGACAACGGCGTCGCCTCGGGCCAGCTCACGGCCAGGGAAACCAACCGCCTCGACAAGCAGCAGGCGCACATCGCGGCCGCCGACACGAAGGCCAAGGCCGACGGCACCGTGACGGCTCGCGAGCATCGTCACCTGACGCGGATGCAGAACCGTGCGAGCACGGACATCGCCAAGCAGAAGCACGACGCCCAGGTCGCGCCGAAGGTCTGAGCTCGATCCCGCTTCCGGTCGCGGCGCGTGTCGTCGCGATCGATGCGGTTCAGCCCGCGTCGTCGTCTTCGGGCGCGGCGCGGGCTTTCAATTGCAGGGCGCGCGCGTAGAGCACGTTGCGCGACGTGCCCGAGATCTCGACAGCCACGGCGACGGCCTGCTTCAGCGGCAAGACCGCGACGAGCGGAACGAGCAGTGCGTCGTGCGCCGTGTCGCCGAGCGCCACGGCATCGACCGGCCCGGCATGCAGCACGAGAACGAATTCGCCGCGACCGCGATTCGGGTCGCCGCCGAGCCATTCTGGGAGTGCCCGGCAGCGCATCGTCGCCACCGTCTCGAACTGCTTGGTCAACTCGCGGCACAGCGTCACGAGACGGTCGGGGCACGCCGCGGCGAGCGACGAGGCGAGCCCGTCGATGCGGTGCGGCGCCTCGAACAGCACCTGCGTCGAGACCGCCGCGGCGCAAGCATCGAGCGCGGTCGAGCGTTGCGCGCCACGGGCCGGCAGGAAGCCGATGAACCGGAAGCCGCCCGGACTCGTGTCGCCCGCGACGGCCAGAGCCGCCAGGGCGCTGCTGGCGCCAGGCAGCGGCACGACGCGGTAGCCGGCGTCGCGCACCGCCGCGACCAACGCCGCGCCCGGATCGCTGACTGCCGGCGTTCCGGCATCGCTGATGCACGCGACGCGTTCGCCGCGCGCCAGCCGGCCGATCACGCCGGCAGCGGCTTCGCGCTCGTTGTGCTCGTGCACCGCCAGGAGCGGCTTGACGATGCCGAAATGGCGCAGCAGCGAGGCGCTGTGCCGCGTGTCCTCGCAGGCGATCGCATCGACCAGCGCCAGCACGTGCAGGGCCCGGAAGGTCAGGTCGGCCAGGTTTCCGATCGGCGTGGCGACGACGTAGAGCGCCGCCGCGGGATACTGCTGGCCCCCGGCCGCCTCGGCCGCGGCCTGCACGAGCATCGATCCATCCGCCACCTGTCATGACCTCCGCTGCGCGCACCGCGATCCAGGCCAGGCCGACGACCAAGGCGCTCGGCGACGCGGCCGAGACCCGCGCCCTCGCGCATCTGGTCGCCAGCGGCCTGGTGCCGGTGGAGCGCAATTATCGGGTCGCGCGCGGGCCCCGGGCGCGCGGCGGTGAGGTCGACCTGATCCTGCGCGACGCCGACGGCACGCTCGTGTTCGTGGAGGTCCGGTCGCGCCGCGACAGCCGCTTCGGAGGCGCCGCCGCCAGCGTCGGCACCGCCAAGCAGCGCAGCCTCGTCTTCGCCGCGAGCCACTTTTTGCGCCGCTTCGGGACGCCGCCGCCATGCCGGTTCGATGTCGTCAGTGTCGAGGGCGAGCAGGTGGAATGGCTGCGCGCCGCCTTCGACGCGGCGTGAACCTCTCGCCGAAAGGCGTGTCTCAGGGCGTGTCTTATCATGCCCGCCATGCTTGAACAACGCATCCAGCAGCAGTTTTTCGACAGCGCCGACCTCAAGTACGCGGCAGCCGAAATCCTGTCCAAACCCATCGCCGACGGTGTCAGCGCGCTGGTCGGCTGCATCACGAGCGGCGGCAAGGTGCTCGCCTGCGGCAATGGCGGCTCGGCCGCCGACGCCCAGCATTTCGCCGCCGAATTTGTCGGCCGCTTCGAACGCGAGCGGCCCGGCCTCGCAGCGATCTCGCTGACCGTCGACACCTCGATCCTCACCGCGGTCGGCAACGACTACGGCTACGACGTCATCTTCTCGAAGCAGGTCGAGGCGCTCGGCGCGCCGGGCGACGTGCTGCTCGCCATGTCGACCAGCGGCAACTCGAAGAACGTGCTGCTGGCGGTCGACGCCGCGCACCGCAAGGAGATGACGGTGATCGCGCTGACGGGCAACGGCGGCGGCAAGATGCGCGAGAAGCTCACCGAGACCGACGTCCACGTCTGCGTTCCGCACGAGCGCACTGCGCGGATCCAGGAAGTGCACCTGCTGGTGCTGCATTGCCTCTGCGACGCGGTCGATCTGCAATTGCTCGGCGAACAGGAAAACACATGACCGGATCGACGTTGCCGCCCGTGCCGCGGCTCGCACTGACGCTGGCCACCGGCGCGCTGGCGCTCGCGGCCCTGGCGGGCTGCGCGCCGCTCATCATCGGCGGTGCCGTGGTCGGTGGCGCGATGGTCGCGACCGACCGGCGCACCACCGGCGCGCAGGTCGACGACGAGACGATCGAGCTGAAGGCCAACAGCCGCATGAACACCGCGTTCGGCGACGACGCACGCATCAACACCACCAGCTACAACCGGATGGTGCTGCTGACCGGCGAAGTGCCGACGGACGCCGACAAGATCACCGCCGAGCAGACCGTCGCGCGCGTCGACAACGTGCTGTCGGTCGTCAACGAGCTGAGCGTCGGCCAGCCCAACACGTTCAAGGAAAAGACCAACGACGCCTTCATCACCACCAAGGTGAAGGCCAGCCTGGTCGACGCGAAAGACCTGTTCGCCAATTCGATCAAGGTCGTGACGCACCGCGGCACGGTCTACCTGATGGGCCGGCTGACCGAGCGCGAGGCGAGCCGGGCGACCGAAGTCGCCCGCGGCGTGCCCGGCGTCGTCAAGGTCGTGCGCGTGTTCGAGATCCTGACCGAATCGGATCTCGCCAATTCGCAGCCGCGCAGCCTGGGCCATCCCGACACGCCGGCCGTGCCGCCGGGGCCGCCGCCCGCGCGCGAGCCCGCGCCGGCCGCGACGTCGTCTCCCGTCAAGCCCTGACGTCCGCAGCGGCGCGGCGGACGCTGCTTCAGGTCAATCGCTTGATCAGGCTCGACGTGTCGAGGCGGTTGCCGCCCGACGCCTGCACGTCGGCGTAGAACTGGTCGACCAGTGCCGTCAGCGGCAGCCGGGCGCCGTTGTGCCGGGCTTCCTCGAGCGCGATGCCGAGGTCCTTGCGCATCCAGTCGACCGCGAAGCCGAAGTCGAATCGGCCCTGGATCATGGTGGGACCGCGGTTGTCCATCTGCCAGCTCTGGGCCGCGCCCTTGCCGATCACCTCGAGCACGGCCTTCATGTCGAGGCCGGCTTTCTGGCCGAAGGCGATCGCCTCCGAGAGGCCCTGGGCGATGCCGGCGATCGCGATCTGGTTGGCCATCTTGGCCAGCTGGCCCGAGCCGCTCGGGCCGAGCAGGGTCATCGCCTTGGCGAACGCCATCGCCGCCGGACGTGCCGTGTCGAAGGCGGCCTGGTCGCCGCCGCACATCACGGTGAGCGCGCCGTTGATGGCACCGAGGTTGCCGCCGGAGACCGGCGCGTCGACGAACGCGAAGCCGAGGCGCGCCGCCTCGGCCGCGAGCTCGCGGGCGACGCTGGCGGACGCGGTCGTGTGGTCGACGAAGACGGCGCCCTTCTGCATCGCCCCGAAGGCGCCGTCGGCGCCCGTCGTGACGGCGCGGAGGTCGTCGTCGTTGCCGACGCAGGCGAACACCAGCTCCGCCCCTTGGGCGGCCAGCGCCGGCGTCGCCGCGCTGGCGCCTCCGTGCGCCTGGACCCACGCCTGCGACTTGGCGGCAGTGCGGTTGTAGACGGTGACATGGTGTCCCGAATCCGCGAGGTGGCCCGCCATGGGATAGCCCATGACGCCCAGGCCGATGAAGGCGACACGGCGCGAGGGGACGGAATCGTAGGTTCGGGTGGCCATGGCAAATGGGAACGGCCTCGTCGAGGCCGTTCAGGTGAAGGGTGCGCCGGATTATCGGCGCGACACGGCTCGACGGTGTGTCGAGGTGGCCGCGGCGTCAGACGATCTGCATGTGCTCGGTGCCGGCGTTCAGGTCGCTCGAGCGCGAGCGCTGGCTGTGCAGCTTGATCTGCAGCCGCAGGTCGTTGACCGAATCGGCGTTGCGCAGCGCGTCTTCGTACGTGACGACCTGGCCTTCGTAGAGGTCGAACAGGCTCTGGTCGAAGGTCTGCATGCCCTGCTCGCGCGAACGCTTCATGATCTCCTTGATCTCCGCGACCTCGCCCTTGAAGATCAGGTCGGAGATCAGCGGCGTGTTGAGCATGATCTCGACTGCGGCGGCACGGCCCTTGCCCTCCTGGCGTGGCAACAGGCGCTGCGACACGAGGCTCTTCAGGTTCAGCGAGAGGTCCATCAGCAGCTGCGCGCGCCGCTCTTCCGGGAAGAAGTTGATGATGCGGTCGAGCGCCTGGTTGGCGCTGTTGGCGTGCAGCGTGGCCAGGCACAGGTGGCCGGTCTCGGCGAAGGCGACGGCGTGCTCCATCGTCTCGCGGTCGCGGATCTCGCCCATCAGGATCACGTCGGGCGCCTGGCGCAGCGTGTTCTTCAGGGCGATGCCCCAGTCGTCGGTGTCGATGCCGACCTCGCGCTGCGTGACGATGCAGTTCTTGTGCGGATGCACGAATTCGACCGGGTCCTCGATCGTGATGATGTGGCCGAACGAGTTCTCGTTCCTGAAGTCGACCAGCGCAGCCAGCGACGTGCTCTTGCCCGAGCCCGTGGCGCCGACGAAGATGACCAGGCCGCGCTTGGACAGCGCGATGTCCTTCAGGATGTGCGGCAGGTTCATGCTGTCGATCGTCGGCAGCACCTGCGGAATCGTCCGCAGGACCAGGCCGACGTTGCCCTGCTGCACGAACGCGTTGACGCGGAACCGGCCGATGCCCTGCGGCGCGATCGCGAAGTTGCACTCCTTGGTGCGCTCGAACTCGGCAGCCTGCTTGTCGTTCATGACCGAGCGTGTCAGGGCCAGCGTGTGCTGCCCGGTGAGCGGCTGCGGCGACACCTTGGTGACCTTGCCGTCGACCTTGATCGCCGGGGGGAAGTCGGCCGTGAGGAACAGGTCGGAGCCGTTGCGCGACACCATCAGCCGCAGCAGGTCGTTGACGAATTTCGATGCCTGGTCGCGTTCCATTTCAATCCTTTGACTTGTCTCGGGCCGCGCCGGGCCGCCCCAAGCGGACCGTGCTCCCCCTCGGGGGGGCGACGCCGGAGGCGTCTCGGGGGCTCAATTCAACCGGGGAAGTTCTCGGGGAACTTGGCCTTGCCGCGCGCTTCCGCCGGGGAAACGATGTTACGTCGCACCAGGTCGGCGAGGTTCTGGTCGAGGGTCTGCATGCCCATGCTGTTGCCGGTCTGGATCGCGGAATACATCTGCGCGATCTTGCTCTCGCGGATCAGGTTGCGGATCGCGGCCGTGCCCAGCATGATCTCGTGCGCCGCGACCCGGCCGGTGCCGTCCTTGGTCTTGCACAGCGTCTGCGAGATCACGCCGATCAGCGATTCCGACAGCATCGCCCGGACCATTTCCTTCTCTGCCGCAGGAAACACGTCGACGATCCGGTCGACCGTCTTGGCGGCGCTCGAGGTGTGCAGCGTGCCGAACACGAGGTGGCCCGTCTCCGCGGCGGTCAGCGCCAGTCGGATCGTCTCCAGGTCGCGCATCTCGCCGACCAGGATGCAGTCCGGGTCTTCGCGCAGCGCCGAGCGCAGCGCGTTCGAGAACGAGAGCGTGTGCGGGCCGACTTCGCGCTGGTTGATCAGGCACTTCTTGGATTCGTGCACGAACTCGATCGGATCTTCCACCGTCAGGATGTGGCCGAACTCGTTCTCGTTGAGGTGGTTCACCATCGCCGCCAGCGTCGTCGACTTGCCAGAGCCGGTCGGCCCGGTGCAGAGCACCATGCCGCGCGGCTTCATCGCCAGCTCGGCGAACACCGGCGGGCAGTTGAGCTGCTCGAGCGTCAGGATCTTCGAGGGGATGGTCCGGAAGACGGCGCCGGAGCCGCGGTTCTGGTTGAAGGCGTTGACGCGGAAGCGGGCCAGGCCCTGGATCTCGAACGAGAAGTCGCACTCGAGCGTCTCTTCGTAGTTCTTGCGCTGCGAGTCGTTCATGATGTCGTACACCATGTCGTGCACTTGCTTGTGCTCGAGCGGGTCGACATTGATGCGGCGGACGTCGCCGTGCACGCGGATCATCGGCGGCAGGCCTGCGGAAAGGTGCAGGTCGGATGCCTTGTTCTTGACCGAAAACGCCAGCAGTTGGGTGATGTCCATGGATCTTCCGGAAGTGGCGCGGGCACCGCGACGAGTCGGTCGCGACGAGTGCCCGACGCAACGATGACGCAATGATCGCAGACAACCTCCTCCGCGTGCACGAGCGCATTGCAAGCGCGTGTACCCGCGCCGGGCGCCCCGTGCAAAGCGTCACGTTGCTCGTGGTGAGCAAGACCTTTCCCGCGGAGGCGGTGCGCGAGGCCGTCGCCGCGGGCGAGTCGCGTTTCGGCGAGAACTACGTGCAGGAAGGGCTCGCGAAGATCGAGGGCCTGGCCGAGTTCCGCGAGCGCATCGCATGGCACCTGATCGGGCCGCTGCAGAGCAACAAGACGCGCGTGGTCGCCGAGGCCTTCGACTGGGTCCATTCGATCGATCGCCTCAAGACTGCCGAGCGCCTCGGCGCGCAGCGGCCGGCCGGCCTGCCGCCGCTGAACGTCTGCCTGCAGGTCAACATCAGCGGCGAGCCGACCAAGTCCGGCTTCGCGGCGGCCGAGGTCGGTGCGGCGGCGCGCGCCGTGGCGGCGTTGCCGGGACTCAGGCTGCGCGGCCTGATGGCCATCCCCGAACCGGAAGGCGAGTTCGAAGCGCAGCGGCGGCCGCACCGCGCCCTGCGCCTGCTGTTCGAGACGCTGCAGCGGGACGGGCTCTCCCTCGACACCCTGTCGATGGGCATGAGCGCCGACCTCGAGGCGGCGATCGCCGAGGGCGCGACCCTCGTCCGCGTCGGCAGCGCGATCTTCGGCGCGCGCGGCGGCTAGTTCCCTCAGCCGCTCTTCGCACTGGTCCCGCGCGTCGTCCCGCCGCCCAGGAGGTGGTGGCGCCGATGCCAGTCCTCGAGCGATTCGTCCGGCCATTCCCGGCAGTGGACGTGGCCCTTGCCGGCCGGCACATCGACCCAGTTCGCTGCGTAGGCGAGCGCGGCTTCGACGACTTCGGCCGGCTTCGGCAAGGGGGTGTCGATCGCCGAGGCGTGCGGGTGGACCAGCTCGGGCCAGCGCGGATCCCACAGCCAGAGCGGGCTGCCGCACAACATGCAGAAGCGGCGCTCCGCCTTCGAGCGCCGCGCCCGTTTGCCAGGCTCGCGCATCAAGGCGTGGTAGCGGCCGAGGTGCTGGCTCCCGGTCACCTTCAGGGTCTCGAAGCGGGCGCCGAGGTTGATGCCGAAGCCGCCGCTGCCTCCCGTCTTGCGACAGATCGAGCAGTGGCAGTGCATGAATGGAACCGGGCTCTGCGCGCCGACGCTGAAGCGGACGGCGCCGCAGTGGCAGGAGCCCTTCAAGGCCATGAGTTGCATGCCGACTCCGACGCTGGGCGGCGCTGGCCGCGATGCCACCATGATGCCGCGCCGATCGCCGCCGGGGTCGATTCCCTCGCGAGCCCCTTGCGTACACTGGACCGATGACCACGACCATGGCGTTCATCGGCGGCGGCAACATGGCCAGCGCCATCGTCGGCGGCCTGGTCGAGTCCGGTCACGACCGCGCCGCGATCATCGTCGTCGAGCCCGGCGAGGCGGCTCGCCGGCGGCTGGCCGAGCGCTTCGGGATCAGCGCGCTGCCGGCGGCCGATGCGTCGCTCGGCGCTGCCGACCTCGTCGTCTGGGTCGTCAAGCCGCAGGTGTTCCGGAGCGCTGCGGCCGCCTGCGCCGCACACGTCGGCCAGGCGCTGCACCTGAGCGTGATGGCGGGCATCCGCAGCGACGCATTGGTCGCGGCGCTCGGCAGCGAGCGCGTCGTCCGCGCCATGCCGAACATGCCGGCGCTGATCGGCCAGGGCATCACCGGCCTGTACGCCCGGCCGGCCGTGGACGAAGCCGACCGGGACCGGGTCGAGGCCCTGCTCGCGCCCACGGGCGGCCGTGTCTGGGTGGCGCCGGAAGAAGCGCTCGACGCCGTCACCGCGTTGTCCGGCTCCGGCCCGGCGTACGTGTTCCTCGTCATCGAGGCGATGCTCGAGGCCGGCCGCGCGATGGGCCTCGACGACGTCCAGGCGCGCCGTCTCGCGCTCCAGACCATCGCCGGCGCCACCGCGCTGGCCGCCCACTCCACCGAGCCGCCCGACGCGCTGCGCCGCAACGTCACGTCGCCGGGCGGCACGACCCAGGCGGCGCTGGCGGTGCTCGAGGCGCACGGCGTCAAGGCCGCGTTCGTCGAAGCCATCGTCGCGGCTCGCGACCGGGCCCGCGAATTGGGCGACGAGTTCGGCGCCGCGGGCTAGAGTCTCTGCCTGGCCGGGTCCCGGCCATCCTCGGCATCGCCGGGACGACGACTCCCTTCGCGGACGCATCCGATGAGCTATCTCTCCTACCTCACCCCCACGGCGACCAGCCCTTGGCACACCTACCTGTCGCAGGTCGATCGCGTGCTGCCCTACCTCGGCCCGCTGGCCCGCTGGTCGGAAACGCTGAAGCGTCCGAAGCGGGCGCTGATCGTCGACGTGCCGATCGAGATGGACGACGGCAGCGTCGCCCACTTCGAGGGCTTCCGCGTCCAGCACAACCTGTCGCGCGGCCCGGGCAAGGGGGGAGTCCGCTACCACCCCGACGTGACGCTCGAGGAAGTGATGGCGCTCGCGGCCTGGATGACGGTCAAGTGCGCTGCGGTGAACCTGCCCTACGGCGGCGCCAAGGGCGGCATCCGCGTCGATCCGAAGCTGCTGTCGCAGAAGGAGTTGGAGCGCATGACGCGCCGCTACACCAGCGAGATCGGCATCATCATCGGCCCGCAGCGCGACATCCCGGCGCCCGACGTGAACACCAACGGCCAGATCATGGCCTGGATGATGGACACGTACTCGATGA
>CAZZVH010000082.1:0-10828 GCA_964657365.1 uncultured Burkholderiaceae bacterium | reverse complement strand
AGCAGCAGCATCTCTTCCGGCACGCCCCAGATGTCGGCGAAGCGGCGGTTGAAATTGGAGATGTGACCGGCGAGGTCCACGACCATGACGCCGTCGCTTACCGATTCGAGCGTCGCCTGCAGCTCGGCGCGGGCCGCATCGGCGTTGCGCTGCGCGGCGACCTCGCTGCTGCGGTCGCGCAGGGCGACCACGTAGAGATGCGTGCCCGGTCCCGGATCGACGCGCGTGACGCGGCGCGTCACCGGCACCGCGACCGACCCCGGCCGCGCCACGTACGAGTCGGAGAAGATGCCGGCGCTGATGCCCTCGGCGACCTCGCTCCAGAAGCAGTCGTCCTCCGGGGTCGCCGACAGGGACAGCATGTCGACCCCGATCAGCTCGGCCGGCGGCACGCCCAGCAGCGCACCGGCCGCGACGTTGGCGGCGACGATGCGCAGCCCCTCCGGCTCGACCAGGCAGACGGCGTCGAGCATCGATTCGATGAGCTGCGGCCAGGTGCGGCGCGCCGCATCGGCCGGGCTGAAGCGATCGACGGGCAGCGGATTGTTCATTCCAGCTGCTCGGCCGGCGCCGCCGACTCGAAGTAGTAGGCGACGCGTGCGCCGGGCGCCAGGTATTCGAGCGCGGTGGGCGGCAGCTGCTGCGGCTTGATGCTGCGCCGGATGCCGAGCCCGGGCTGGCTCTCGAGATCGACGTAGAGGGCGTCGTCGCGCGGCACCGCCGGGTCGTGCACCAGCACGCAGGGCTTCAGCGGCCGCGATGAGTTGACGCTGATGACGAGGCCGTAGCGATCGTCGGTGAGCTGCACGGTCGAGCCCGGCGGGTACACGCCCATCATCTTGATGAAGGCGCCGAGGATCGAGGTGTCGTACTTGCTTCGGCTCTGCGCGAACAGCAGCGACACCGACTCGTGCGGCGTCATCGCCCGCGCCAGCAGCCGCGGGTTGCAGAGGTTGTCGTAGCGGTTGACGAGGGCGACGATGCGCGCCGCCATGGTCATGCGGTCGCTGTTGAGCTTCGCCGGGAAGCCGCTGCCGTCGACGTGCTCGTGGTGCTGCGCGATCACCGACGTGGCGCCGGGCGACAGGCCCATGCGCGCCGCCTGCCTGACGCCGAGCTCGACGTGCTCCTCGTAGACCCGCACCTCGCTCGGCGAGAAATTGTCTTCGCGGTAGCGCATGCGCTGCGGCAGGTCGAGCTTGCCGATGTCGTGCAGCATCGCGCCGACGCCGAGATCGAGCAGGTCGTCGGCCGCGAAGCCGAAGCAGCGGCCCATGAGCAGCGAGATCAGGCCGACGTTCATGGCGTGCATCGACGCCTTGTCGCCCGAGCCCTCGGCGAGCATCCGGATGCAGACGTCCTGCTCGCCCAGCATCTTGTCGACGATCGCCTTCGTCAGCGCCTCGGCCTGGGTCTTGGCGTCGCGCGGCCGGCTCGGCACCAGCTCGATCGTCTGGCGGCAGATGCGCGACGCTTCGCCGTACTGGCGCTCGCAGCGCTTCTGGGCATCGCGCTGGGCCTCGAGCCGACGCCTGCGATCGGCTGCGGCGCGGGCCTCGGCCGACACCGCCGCGGGATCGAAGGTGCCGGCGCGCGTGGTCGGCGGCCCGTCGTCGATGTCGCCGGCGCCGGTCACGTCGGCGTCGTTGGCCGCCTCGACCGAGGTCCTCGGGACGGCCTCGTCGGCGCCCGGCTCGATCTCGCTCTGCTCCGGGCTCCAGCGGACACGGTCGACGCCGAGCGACAGGATCGTCGCCAGCTGGGCCGGGGTCGTGATCCGGAAGCTGCTGAGCGGGAACGGGTGCGACAGCCAGCCGACGTCGAGATGGACGAACATGCCCAGCCGCAACGACTGCACGTCGATGACGTCGGTGCGGGTGGCGACTTTCATGCCCACGCTCGGCCTTCGGCTGGGTAGGCGCCGGCCGTTTCCGGAACAAGCAGCGGTGACGAATGGCGAGCGGACATTGTTCACACCGCGCGGCAAGGGGCATACGCGGATAGCGTTGTTATCGGCAGCCCCGCCACGAGCTTGAGCAGGCGCCCGGACCCGCGGCGGACGGGGCGCCCTCAACATCCGCCGACGCCCGGCACTACACTCGCCGCGGTCTCGACCGATGCTGTCCCGGCTGCCCTGCGAATGACCTACGAATACGGCTCCGAGTCGAAGCTTCTCGAGCTGCCGAACCCCTACCGTCTGCAGAACCGGCTGCTCTGGCTCTGTGCCGCGCTGCTCGTCGGCGCCGGCGTCGTCAGCCTGCTCTGGGCCCGGGGCGCGATGCAGGACAGCAACCTGCGCCTGGCGGGCGCGCCGCTGCTCGCCGGGCTGGCGCTGCTCGCCGCCGGCATCGCCGCGGCGGCGACCGCAGCGACCCGGCTGCGCTTCTTCTTCGGCCGGGGCAGGCCGGCCTCGCTGGCGCCGGAGGTCGCGCCTGGGGCCGTCGGCGGATCGCCCGTGGCCGACAGGCTGAAGGAGATCCTGCGCCAGGGCGGCCTGGTCTATCCGGAACCCCAGGGTGCGGTCGAAGGCCTGCTGTACCACTGGGCGCCGACGCTCATCACGGCGCCGCGCGAGGTCCAGGCGCTGGCCCGCCGGTACGCGTTCAACCTCGCCGCCATCGCCGCCACGCTGGCCAGCCTGCTGTTTTCCTGGTTCGTCTTCGGCAACCCGACGACCCGGCCGTGGATCGCGATCCTCTATTTCACGTTCGGCCTGGTCTTCCTGCTCCAGCCGGTGCTGACGCAGCACCGCGCCAAGGTCACGGCAATGTCGCTGGTCGGCCTGATCGCGGCGGCGATCCTCGGCCCGGTGGCGATCGGCCTGGTCGCCGCGAAGCTGCCCTCGCTGGGCGCCTTCTCGCTCGATACCCAGACCTTCGTGATGCTCGGCACGGCGCTCGTCGCCTGCGCGCTGGCGATGGCCGCGGTGCTGGCGCAGGTCGACGGCGCGCCGCAGACGCGGGCCAGCGGCCTGCAGCAGCGCCTCTCGATGAATTCACCGCCGGCGACGCTGATGGACGAGCTCGACCGACTGATGCAGGCCGGCTGGACCGAGCGCATCCCGAACCGGCGCTACGCACGGATCGACCCGGTGACGACGGCGGCGACGCCCTCGGGCAGCTTCGCCGGCGAGCTGTTCGAGGAGAACCAGCCGCTGCCCGTCTCCGGGACCGAGGCGCCGACCCTGGCCTCCGCGTTCGCGGGCCGGCGCCATCGCGCCCTGCTCGTGCTCGACCTGTACGCGACCGTGCTGGTGATCGCCGCGGTCGTCCAGTCGCTGCTGTTCGTGCGCCACTTCGACGCGGGCGCTCCCTGGCAGGAGAACCGCTTCTCGCTGGCCGGCAACTCGGCCATCCTGGCCTTCATCGCCGCCTTCTGCTTCCAGGCGGCGGCTCGGCTCTGGGGCCGCTTCAACTTCGAGTCGGTGCTGACCTGGGTCGAGATGGTGGGCAACTACCAGACCTCTCGGATCGGCACCGGCAACAACTTCTCCAGCCGCGTCAACACCGAGAACAGCATCGTCCGCACCGAGGCGATGACCTTGCGCATCTGGCGGGCCCGGATCGAATCCGTGGTGTTCGGCAAGGACGACCAGCGCCAGGTGACGGCGATGTTCTCGACCGAGCAGGAAGCGCAGGCCCTGGCCGCCGAGCTGACCCGGTTCGCGCAGGGCCAGAGCGTGCTCGTGGCGCCGTTCAGCGGCGAGGACGAGCGCCGCATGGCTGCGCTCGGCGCCGGCGAGCGGGCGATGCAGGCGAGCGCCGGGCCCGACGCGCCCGCGGCGGCACAGCTGCAGCGCGACCTGCACACGGCAGCGGCGCTGGCGTCGACGGGAATGGCGCCGGCGGGGCCGCCGGCGGCCGCGTCTCCCCAGCCTCGTTTCTGCGGCGCCTGCGGCACCCCGGCACCGCCGGGCGCACGGTTCTGCGCCCACTGCGCGGCGCCGCTGCCCGCCTAGCTGCGCCGGTCAGCCGTCCGCCAATCGCCATCACGACAACCATGCACACACAATCCACCCAGGTCGCGATCATCGGCGCCGGGCCGGCCGGGCTGCTGCTCGGCGCGCTGCTCGCCAAGGCCGGCATCGCCTCGGCGATCGTCGAGCAGCGCAGCCCCGACTACGTGCTGGGCCGGATCCGCGCCGGCGTCCTCGAGCAGGTGACGGTGGCCCTGCTCGACGCTGCCGGCGCGTCGACGCGGCTCCATGCGGAAGGCCTGCCGCACGACGGCTTCGAGCTCTGCTTCGGCGGCGCACGCCATCGCATCGACCTGCACGGGCTCACCGGCGGCAAGCGCGTCGTCGTCTACGGCCAGACCGAGGTGACGCGCGACCTGATGGACCTGCGTGCCGCGTCGGGCCTCGTCACCATCTACGACGCCGAGGACGTCCGCCCGGAAGGCTTCGATGGCACGCGGCCGGTCGTGCGCTACCGCAAGGACGGCGCCGAGCACAGCCTCGCCTGCGACTTCATCGCCGGCTGCGACGGCTACCACGGCATCAGCCGGCAGAGCGTGCCGGCACAGGCGCTGCAGACCTTCGAGCGCATCTATCCGTTCGGCTGGCTCGGCGTGCTCTCGGAGACGCCGCCGGTCTCGCACGAGCTCATCTACTCGAACCACGCCCGCGGTTTCGCGCTCTGCAGCATGCGCTCGGCGACGCGCAGCCGCTACTACGTGCAGTGCGCGCTCGACGACCATGCCGAGCGCTGGAGCGACGACGCCTTCTGGGACGAGCTGCGCACCCGCCTCGACCCGGAGGCCGCGGCAGCGCTGGTCACCGGACCGTCGATCGAGAAGAGCATCGCGCCGCTGCGCAGCTTCGTCGCCGAGCCGATGCGCTTCGGCCGCCTGTTCCTGGCCGGCGACGCGGCGCACATCGTGCCGCCCACCGGCGCCAAGGGGCTGAACCTCGCGGCGGGCGACGTCGGCCTGCTCGCACGCGCCTTCGCCGAGCACTACGCCGACCGGAGCGATGCCGGCATCGACAGCTACTCCGAGCGATGCCTGCGCCGCGTCTGGCGAGCCGAACGCTTCTCGTGGTGGTTCACCTCGCTCATGCACCGCTTCCCCGACACGGGCGAGTTCGGCCGCAAGATGCAGACGGCCGAGCTCGACTACCTCGTGCAATCGAAGGCGGCGTCGACGGCGCTGGCGGAAAACTACGTCGGCCTGCCGCTTCCGTACACCGTGTAGCGCCAGAACGCTCGCCGCACTACCATCGCCTCCCGCCCTCGATCGAGACCACCACCATGTCCACCCTGTCGCGACGCTCCCTTGGTTTGATGGCCTTCGGCGCGCTCTCCGCGTCGGCGCTGCCGGTGCTGGCGCAGATGGCGCCGGCCATGCCCGCGGCGAAGAACCGCGCCCTGTTCCAGGTCACCGAGAACGATCCGGCGCGCTGGAACATCATCCTGCGCAACATGCAGAACCTGAAGGAAGGGGTCGGCACGGAAAGCGTCGAGATCGAGCTCGTCGCGTACGGCCCGGGCATCCTGATGCTCAAGGGCGATTCGGCCGTCAAGCAGGGCATCTCCGAGGCGGCCAAGAACGGCGTGACCATCCTGGCCTGCCAGAACACCATGAAGGGCATGAAGCTCATGCCCTCCGACATGCTGACCGAGATCAGCTACACGCCGGCCGGCGTGGTCGAGGTGATGCGCAAGCAGCAGCAGGGCTGGGCCTACATCCGGACCTGACCGCTCCCCGCCGCGAGAGCGCTCGCGGCGTCTAGGCGCGGGCGACGGCGAGCCAGCGGTCGAGCCGCTCGCGGTCGGCCAGCAGCTCGGCGCTCGCCCCCTCGTGGACGATGGCGCCGCGCTCGAGCACCACCGCGCGCTCGGTGATCGGCAGGATCAGGCGCGGGTTCTGCTCGACGACGATGGCCGAGAGGCCTTCCTCGCGCACCACCCGCGCGATCGACGCCAGCAATTCCTTGACGATGATCGGCGCCAGTCCCTCGAGCGGCTCGTCGAGCAGCAGCAACTTCGGGTTGAGGACGAGCGCCCGCGCGACCGCCAGCATCTGCTGCTCGCCGCCCGAGAGCTGGTGGCCCATGTTCGCCTTCCGCTCGGCCAGGCGCGGGAACATCGCGTAGACGCGCTGGGGCGTCCACGGTCCGCGCGTCGCCACCGCGGTGAGGTTCTCGTCGACCGTCAGCGAGCGGAAGATGTTGCGCTCCTGCGGCACCCAGCCGATGCCGGCGGCGGCCCGCGCGTGCGGCGGCAGGGCCGTGATGTCGCGGCCGGCGAGGACGATCCGGCCGCCGTGCCGGCGCGTCACGCCGATCAGCGAGTCGAGCAGGGTCGTCTTGCCGGTGCCGTTGCGGCCGAGCAGCGCCAGCGAGCGGCCGGCGTCGAGCGCGAGGTCGACGCCCTGCACGACCACCGCTTCGCCGTAGCCGGCGCGCAGGCCCTCGACGCGGAGCAGCTCAGCCATGCTGCGGAGCGGCCGGGCGGGCGGGATCGTCGCCGGATGACGGTGCGGCGTCGGCGTCGTCCTCGCCGAGATACACGGCCTTGACACGCGGATCGCGCGAGATCGACGCGACGTCGCCCTCCGCGAAGACGGCGCCGTTGACGAGCACCGTGACCTGCCGCGCGAAGTTGAAGACGAGGTCCATGTCGTGCTCGATGAGCAGGATGGTGACGTCGGCGGGCAACGCGTTGACGGCATCGAAGATCTCCTGGCGATCGCCCGCGGGCACGCCGGCGACCGGTTCGTCGAGCAGCAGCACGCGCGGGCGGCAGGCGAGCGCGGTGGCGATCTCGAGCAGGCGCCGCTTGCCGTACGCCAGCGAGGCGACCGGCTGGTCCATCACGTCGACGAGGCGGAAGCGCTCGAGCAGGTCCTGGCAGGCATCCGCCACCGCCGGGTCGGCGCCGACCGGCTTCCACCACCCGGCACTGTCGCCGCGCTGCACCGAGACGGCGAGCGCGAGCGAGGTCAGCGGCGTCAACGTGCCGAACAGCTGGTTGATCTGGAACGTCCGGACGATGCCGAGGCGAACGCGCGACTGCACCGAGCGGCCGGTGATGTCGACGCCGTCGAGCCGGATCGTTCCCGAGGTCGGCGGCAGCACCCCGGTGAGCAGGTTGATGAGCGTCGTCTTGCCGGCGCCGTTGGGGCCGATCAGCGCATGGCGGGCGCCGCGCTCGAGCCGCAGCGAGACGTCCTGCGTCGCGGCGATGCCGCCGAAGCGCTTGCACAGCGCGGCCGTCTCGAGCACGGCCACGGTCGGGGCCACGGCGTGCGCCGGGTTTGCGGCAAGCGTGTCGGCCGACGTCACGGTCGCCGCCGCCTCGCGAGCCAGGTCCACGGCCGCACGACGCGCTCCCGGCCGACCAGCACCAGCACGACCAGGAACAGGCCGAGCCAGAAGCTCCAGTATTGCGGCGTCCAGGCCGAGACGACATCGTGCAGCAGCTGGAAGACGACGGCGCCGAGCACGCCGCCGTACAGGTAGCCGGTGCCGCCGATCACCAGCACCAGCAGGACTTCGGCGCTGCGGTGGAAATCGAACACGTCGAGCGACGCGAAGCCGCTGGTCTGGGCCAGCAGCGCGCCGGCCGCGCCTGCCAGCGCCGCGGCGACCGTGTAGACGGCGACCAGGCGCGCCGGCACCGACAGGCCGATGCTCGCCGCGCGCAGCCGGTTGTCGCGCAGCGCCTGCAGCGACAGGCCGAACGGCGAATGGACGAGGCGCCGCGCGACCAGCAGCGCCAGCGCGAGGATCACCAGCGAATAGGCGCAGGCGACCCGGCCCGCGAGGTCGAACTGGAAGCGGCCGAACGGCGTGATCAGCGGGCCCATGACGACGCCCTGCAGGCCGTCCGCGCCGCCGGTCAGCGTGTCGAAGCGGTTGGCCAACTCGTAGAGGATCGAGGCGACGCCGAGCGTCACCATCAGGCGCGTCAGGTCGGTGCCGCGCAGGATCAGCAGGCTGGTCGCGGCGCCGAGCACGGCGCTGCAACCCACGGCCACGGCCAGGCCGACCAGCGGGTCGGTCATCGTGTTCTTCGCGAAGATCGCCGCGGCATAGGCGCCGATGCCGAAGAACGCGGCGTGGCCGAGCGAGACGATGCCGGCATAGCCGAGGATCAGGTCGAGCGAGACCGCGAACAGGGCGACGATCGCGATCTCGTTGAGCAGCAGCGCATGCGTCGGCAGCAGCAGCCAGGCCAGCGGCAGCGCCGCGAACAGCACCAGCTCCCACCAGCGCCAGCGTGCCGTGCGGCGCAGCGACCGCGCGGCGGACGACGAGGCCGTGTCCGGCGGCGTCACCGGCCACCCGCCCGCGCGAACAGGCCCTGCGGCCGCAGCGTCAGGATCGCGATCATCAGCGCGTAGACGATGAAGGCGCCGAGCTTGGGCACGAAGTACTTGCCCGCGACGTCGGCGACGCCGAGCAGCAGCGCCGCCAGCAACGGCCCGGTGATGGTGGTCGTGCCGCCGACCGAGACGACGATCAGGAAATAGATCATGAACTTGAGCGGGAACGTCGGGTCGAGGCCGAGCACCTCGCCGCCGAGCGCGCCACCGAGACCGGCCAGGCCGGAGCCGACGGCGAAGGTGACCAGGAAGATGCGGTTCACGTCGAGGCCGAGGCCGCCGGCGACGCGCGGATCGTCGACCGAGGCGCGCAGCCGGCTGCCGAATCGCGTGCGCGACAGCGCCCACTGCAGGACGAGCGTGAGCGCGGCGCAGACGACGATGATGAAGAGCCGGTACTTGCCGATGCCGACCGCCTCGATCGGCAGGCGGCCCTGCAGCCACGGCGGCAGCGCGATGTTCTGCTGCATCGAGCCGACGCCGTAGTCGACCGCGGTGACGGCCATGAAGACCAGGCCGATCGAGAACAGCACCTGGTCGAGATGCGGGCGCGCGTACATCGGCCGGTAGAGCGTGCGCTCGAGCAGCGCGCCGAGCAGCGCCGTGCCGATGAACGCCAGCGGCAGGCAGGCGACGAACGGCAGGCCGGCGCGGTTCATCAGCAGCACCGTGATGTAGCCGCCGGCCATCGCGAAGGCGCCGTGCGCGAGGTTGATGAAGTTCATCAGGCCGAGCGTCACCGCCAGGCCGACCGCGAGCACGAACAGCAGCATGCCGTAGGCGACGCCGTCGAACAGGAGGGTCAGGAGGGTGGCGGAGGAAGGCATGGCGGGCGCGGCCATTCTGCATGTGACAAACCGTAGCGCCCGACGGCGTGCGAATCGCACGATGGCGAGGCCGGCGACGCACACGCCGCGGCGACCGCTGGCGATGATGGCGCCATGCACACCAACCATCCCTTTTCGAAGCGAATCGCCGTCCTGGCCGCCCTTCTGCTCGGGCCCCTCGCGGCTGCTGCCACCGAGGTCTACGGCGGCGCCGGCACGACCGGCGGCGAGCTCGGCCTGGCGCAAGCGCTAGGCGCGTCTGCGTCGTTCCGGCTCGAGGTCGACGCACTGCGTTACTCCACCAGCTTCACGACCAGCGGCATCGACTACGACGCCAGGTTCAACGCCACCAACGCGGGCATCTATCTCGACGGCTTCGTCTACGCCGACGTGCGCATCAGCGCGGGCGCGCTCGTCGGCAGCAGGAAGATGCACGGCACCGCCACGGGCATCGGCAGCACGATCAGCTTCAACGGCGTGCCCTACCCGGTGTCGCCGGGCGACGCGCTGAACTTCGAGGCCAAGTTCCCGACCGTGACGCCCTACCTCGGCGTCGGCTACGGCCACCACGACGCGGCGCAGGGCCTGCATTTCTACGCCGACGCCGGCGTGGCGTACGGCAGGCCGAAGGTGACGCTTTCGCCCACCGCCAGCCTGATCGAGAAAGTGAACCCGACCGACTTGCTGGCCGAGCAATCGTCGGTGCAGGACAAGGCCGACCGGTACCGTGCCTACCCTGTGCTCAAGATCGGCGTCGTCTACGCGTTCTGACCGCTAGAGACGGGCAGCGGCCATCCAGACGGCCATCGCCACCATCATCAGGTTCTCGGTGAGCGAGACGAAGCCCAGCGGCACGTTGGTGCCGCCGCCGACGCAGGCGCACTTCAACTCGCGCTTGTCGACATACACGGCCTTGACGACCGAGACGGCGCCGATGCCGCCGATGAAGAGTGCCAGCGGCACCGACAGCCAGGGCAGCACACCGGCCACCATGAGGACGCCGGCCAGCAGCTCGGCGAACGGATAGACGTAGGCGTAGCGAACCACCCGCCGCGCCAGCAGGTCGTAGCCGAGGAACATGCTCGAGAAGCGCTCCACGTCCTGCAGCTTGAGCATGGCGAGCAGGCACATCGAGAAGGCGACGAACCATTGCAGCGACTGCATGGTCGCGACCGTGTGCGCAGAGGCCCACGTCGCCGCAAGCGCCATCGCCGCGGCGACGCCGAACACGGCGAGCACCGGCCGGTACGACGCCTGGTCGGGGTTGCGGACGGCGATGCCGAGGTGCTTGCGCAAGGCGTCGTAGCCGCCGATGCGCTGCCCGTCGATGAAGATCTGGGGCGTCGTCTTGACGTCGTGCTCGGCCTTGAAGGCGTCGGTCTCGGCGCGGCTGCGCAGCGGGTGGTCCTCGACCGCGAAGCCGCGGCGCTCGAGCAGGTCGAGCGCCTTCAGGCCGAACGGGCAGAGATGCTTGTCCATCACCATGCGATAGAGCACGGCATGGGCTTGGCGACCGGCACTGCCGGGTTCGCGGACACTGCCTGCGGCAAGGGTGGATTCTGCGGTGCTCGGTGTCATGTTCGGGTTCGCCGTGCGGGAGCGCGGATCAGTCGACGAACTGCGGCGCGTGCGGAATGGTCGCGCTCTGCGCCGCGTCGTGGTTGATCCACAAC
>CAZZVH010000081.1:1231-10895 GCA_964657365.1 uncultured Burkholderiaceae bacterium | reverse complement strand
CTCTCCACGATGGCGAACAGCTCGTACATCGCCATCGCCATGGCGCCGATCACGACGAGCCCCGCGAACGCCAATCCCATCTGCATCGACGACCCGGCCGACATGAGCAGGTACCCGATGCCCTCGTTCGATGCCGCCATCTCCGACACCGTCGTTCCCACGAACGCGAGGGTGATCGCGACCTTCAGCGAGGCGTAGAAATACGGCATGGAGCGCGGCAAGCCGACCTTGACGAGCACGTCCCAGCGGGTGGCGCCGAGCACGCGCAGCACGTCTTCCAGCTCGGGCTCGAGCGTGGCCAGGCCGGTGGCGATGTTGACGGTGATGGGGAAGAACGAGATCAGGAAGGCGGTGAGCACCGCCGGGCCGGCGCCGATGCCGAACCAGATCACGAGGATGGGCACGAACGCCGCCTTCGGAATCGCGTTGAAGCCGGTCATCAGCGGATAGAGCGCCGCATAGGCGGTGCGCGAGCTGCCGATGAGGAAGCCGAGCAGCGTGCCGACGACGATCGAGATGCCGAAGCCGATCATCGTCACCCAGTACGTGCGCCAGGCGTGCTGGGCGATCACGGGTGCGAACTGGATCAGCTGCTGGACGATGCGCGACGGGCTCGGGAAGATGAACTCCGAGATCCCGACGCCGCGGCAGATCGCTTCCCAGACGAGCAGGATCACGATCAGCAGCAGCCACGGCGCGGCCGCCTCGCGGTGCTTGCGGCCGAAACGCGGTGCCGGCGCGATGCTGCGCTCCTCGCGCGCCTCTTCGGCGACCTCGGCCGCCTGCGCCGCACCCGGGGCGCTCACGGCGCGAGCACCGGCGACGCAGCCTGGCGGATGGCGCCGATGTGCTCGCGCAGTTCCAGCACGATGTCGGTGAACTCCCTGGCGTAGGTGATCTCGAGCGGCCGCGGCCGGGGAAAGGCGATCTCCTTCTTCACCAGGAGGCGGCCAGGGCTCCGGCTCATCACGTACACCGTGTCGGCCAGGAACACGGCCTCGCGCAGGTCGTGCGTGACGAGGATGACGTTGAATTTCTGCACCGCCTGCAGGTCGCGCAGGATGCACCAGAGCTCCTCGCGCGTGAACGCGTCGAGCGCCCCGAAAGGCTCGTCGAGCAGCAGCATCTTCGGCTCGTGGATGAGCGCGCGGCAGATCGACGCGCGCTGCTGCATGCCGCCCGAAAGCTGCCAGGGAAACTGGTTGCCGTAGCCACCGAGACCCACGCTCCGCAGCAGCTGCTCGGCCTTCCTGACGTACTCCGCCCGGTGCGCCTTGAAGCGCGAGCGGTGCGGCTCGACGATCTCGAGCGGCAGCAGCACGTTGTCGAGCGTGGTGCGCCACGGCAGCAGCGACGACGACTGGAACGCCATGCCGGTGATCTTGAGCGGCCCGTCGACCTCGCGCCCGTCGATGACGACCGTCCCGCGCGACGGCCGGCGCAAGCCGGTGGCCAACTTCATGAACGTCGACTTGCCGCAGCCCGACGGGCCGACGATGGCGATGAACTCGCCCTGCTCGATCTTCAGCGAGATGTCTTCGACGGCGAAGCGGCCGGCGCGCAGCAGCGCGTCGTCGTAGGCGAGCCAGACGTGATCGAAATCGACGAAGGCCATGGGCGCGGCTACTTTTTCGCCGTCTTGAAGATGTCGCGCTCGGCGGCAGTGGGCAGGAAGCCGTCCTTCCAGACGGCGGCGGTGTCGACCCGCTCCTTGGTCTGGAACGCGTCCGACACCTGGCTCGCCATCAGGCTCAGGCGCGGCCCGCGCACTTCGCCGAAGCCTTCGCTCTTCGCGTCGGGCGTGAGCACGGTCGCGTCGAGGGCGAGCTTGAGGCGGCGCTGCTCCAGGTCTTCGTTGATGAGGCCGTCGCGTGCCTTCAAGGTGACGATCGCACCCTTCGGGTCGGCGATCACGTCCTTCACGCCCTTGGTGAAGGCGCGCAGGAACGCCTTCACCGCTTCCGGGTTCCTGGCCAGGAACTGCGGCGAGACGATGATCGCGTTGCCGTACAGCTTCACGCCGTAGTCGGGGTAGGGCAGCACGACCACGTCGCTCGTCTTGACGCCGCGCGCTTCGAGGTTGAGCAGCGAGGTGAACGAGAAGCCGGTGATGGCGTCGATGTCGCCGCGCACGAGCATGGTCTCGCGCAGGGTCGGGTCCATCGCCGTCCAGTTCACCGCGCCGATGCCGTTGGCCTTGGCGAAGATCGGCCACGCCTTGCGGCCTGCATCGAACACGGGTGCACCGAGCTTCTTGCCGGCGAGATCGGCCGGCTTGGCGATGCCGGATTTCTTCAGCGCCAGCACGGCCGCCGGCGTGTTGTTGTAGACCATCATCACGGCGATCGGCTTGTTCGGCGCGGTCGGGTTGTTGGCCTCGAATTCCATCAGCGCCGCCATGTCGGCGAAACCCATGTCGTAGGCGCCGGAGGCGACACGCGTGACGGTGCCGCCGGAGCCGTTGCCGGCGTCGACCGTGACGTCGAGCTTCTCGGCCTTGAAGTAGCCCTTGGCGACGGGCACGAGGAAGAGGGCGGCCGGGCCTTCGAAGCGCCAGTCGAGCTGGAACTTGATCGGCAGGTCCTGGGCGAGGGCGGGCGACGCCACGGCTGCGAGCGCCAGGGCGGCCAGCATGCCGAGCGCGCCGAGCAGGGAACGCGAGGTCTTCGTCGGGTAGGACATGGAAACTCCGGAAGCGCGTGGCGCGGGTCGGCGGTGGAATGCAACTTCTGTGCGCGCATCGCCGCACGCCGCCGCCGCCCCCGGGTGGCGCGCCGTCAGCCGCCGGCGGGGCGGAGCAGGTCGAACAGGGTCCGGGCCACGACCTTGGTCGCACGCCGCAGATCGTCCAGCACCAGGTGCTCGTCGGCCCGCTTGGCGTTCGATTCGAGCACCGTGCGCGGCCCGGCGCCGTAGATGGCGGCGGGAATGCCGGCCTCGCCGTAGAGGCGCACGTCGGTGTACAGCGGAGTGCCCGATTCCGGGATCGGCTCGCCGAACACCGCTTCACCGTGCTTCTGCAGGGCCGCCACGAGCGCGGCGTTGCCCGGCAGCGGCTGCAGCGCGCGCGCCAGCAGGAGCCGCCTGATCTCGACCGTGATGCCCGGGAGGTTCGCCACGGCGTCGGCGATGACGCGGCGGATCGTCGCATCGACCTGCACCGGGTCTTCCTCGGGGATCATGCGTCGGTCGAGGCGCAGCACGACCTTGCCCGGCACGACGTTGGTGTTGGTGCCGCCCTCGATCCGGCCGACGTTGACATAGGGGTGCGTGATGCCCGCGACCTTCGACGTGACGCCGCGGTAGACGGCGTTCTGCGCATAGAGCGCCTGCAGGATCGCGACGGCCGCCTGCAGCGCGTCGACGCCGGTGTCGGGGATCGCGGCGTGCGCCATCTTGCCGTGCACCGTCACCTCGAGCTGCAGGCAGCCGTTGTGCGCGGTGACCACCTGGTAGGAGAAGCCGGCGGCGATCAGCAGGTCGGGCTTCACCAGCCCCATGCGCAGCAGCCAGCCGGGGCCGAGTTCGCCGCCGAACTCCTCGTCGTACGTGAAGTGCAGCTCGACACCGCCGTCGAGCGGCGCCTGCAGCGATTCGAGCGCGCGCACGGCGAAGGTGTAGGTCGCGAAGTCGCTCTTGCTGACGGCCGATGCCCTGCCGTACAGCTTGCCGTCCACGACCTCGCCGCCGTAGGGCTCGCGGGTCCAGCCATCGCCGGGCGGCACGACGTCGCCGTGGGCGTTGAGCGCGATCGTCGGGCCGCTGCCGGCCTGCGCGCCGTAGCGTCGCCGCACCACCAGGTTGGTGATCGATTCGAGACCGTGCTCGCGCACCACCTGCTCGGGCACCGGATAGCGGTCGACCGTGAAGCCGAACTCCTCCAGCAGCTCGGCCGTGCGCACCGCGTGCGGTGCGTTGTTACCGGGCGGCGTGTCGGTGGGCACGCAGACCAGCGCTTGCAGGAAGGACACTTCCTGCTCGAAGTGCGCGTCGATCCAGGCATCGAGCTGCGCGTGGGGCGATTCGCCGGTCATCGTGGCCTCGGTCGCGCCGGAGCGCTGGGGATGTCGAGCAGCACGTCGACCTGCATCTCCTCGCCGAGCTGGTCGAGGAGGTGGGAGAACGCCTCGATGGCGAGCTGCATGTCGTCGGCGGTCGACGATTCGAGCGGGTTGTGGCTGATGCCCGAGTTCTCGCCGCGCACGAACAGCATCGCCTGCGGCATGACCTCGGCGAGCTTCATCGCGTCGTGGCCGGCGCCGCTCGGCATGCGGTGCACCGGCAGCCCGGCCGCGGCGACGGCGCGCTCCCAGCGTGCCTGCCATGCCGGCGCCGACGGCGCGGCCGCGGCGCGCATCGTCTCCTCGATCTCCACCGACACGGCGCGGCGCGCGCAGATCGCGTGCAGCTCGGCCAGCACGTCGGCCGTGCAATGGTCGCGAACGGCGTCGGTGGTGGCGCGGATGTCGAGCGAGAAGCGGCAGCGCCCGGGCACGACGTTGATCGAGCCACTCGGTACCTCGAGCATGCCCATCGTGCCGACCAGATCGGGCACGGAGGCGGCACGCTTCTCGAGATAGACCGCGAGCTCGGCGACCGCCGCGGCGGCGTCGCGCCGGGTCGCCATCGGCGTGGTGCCGGCGTGGCTCGCCATGCCGCGGATCTCTCCCGTGTAGCGAACGCTGCCGTTGATCGAGGTGACGACGCCGAGCGGCAGGCCGAGCCCGTTCAGCACCGGCCCCTGTTCGATGTGCACTTCGACGAAGCCGAGATAGCCGGCCGGGTCGCGCCGGAGATGGCCGATCGCTTCGAGCGTGGCCGGCAGGCCGGCATGGCGCATGGCGGCGCGCATCGTCGTGCCGTCGGCGTCCTGCTGGTCGAGCCATTGCGGATCGAACTGGCCGACCAGGGCACCCGAGCCGAGGAAGGTCGCCTTGTAGCGCTGGCCTTCCTCTTCCGCGAAGCCGATCACCTCGACGGCGAACGGCAGGCGCCGGCCGGCCAGCTGCAGCTCGCGCACGCAGATCATTGGCACGACGATGCCGAGGCGGCCGTCGTACTGTCCCGCGTCGCGGACCGTGTCGTAGTGCGAGCCGGTGAGGAGGCGCTTCGGCGACGGACCGGCCGCGGCATCGGCACGGTAGAGGCCGACGACGTTGCCGACCGCGTCGAACGAGACCTCGTCGAAGCCGCAGTCGCGCATCCAGCGCCCGAGCTGGGCGCCGCAGGCGCGGTGCGCGTCGGTGAGATAGGTGACGGTGAGCCGGCCGTTCTCCGCGAAGCCGGGGTCGGAATGCGTCGCCAGCAGCTCGCAGCAGTCCCAGGCCTGCTGGCCGAGCGTGGGCTCGTAGGCGAGGCGTTCGTCGATCCGCAGCTCGGCGACGCGATGCACCTGGCGCAGGCCCTCGGCAAGCTCGAAATCGGCGTGGTTCTCGAGCCGACGGGCGAACGTCGCGAAGATCTCCGCTTTCGAGAGCCCCTCGCCGCGCGGGCCGCGAACGGCGAGCATGAAGGGGAAGCCGAACTTCGCGTTGTAGGCGGCGTTCATGCGCTTCAGCGACGCGAATTCTTCCGGCGTGCACTGCGTGAGGCCGACCTTGCCCTGCTCGAGCTTCGATTCGGCGGTCAGCGTGTCGGCGACCATCGCCTTGCCCGCAAGCTCCGGGTGGCCGCGCAGCAATGCCAGCTGTTGCTCGGCGCTGGCGCTGGCGACCGTCTCGAGCAGTGCGCGCTTCAGTTGCGGGAGGCTCCCGAACGGCCGGCGCGGCGCGGCCCGGTCGGCCACCCAGGGCGCGTGCTCGTAGATGCCTTGCAGCAGCCTGCCGAACACCTCGGGCGATGCAGCATTGATCTCGGCGAGCGTGAGGATGCGCACCATGGTCACGGACTGCCGCCACTCGCCGCGGCAGGCGCGAAGGGATGCACGGCCTTCCAGTGCCTGGCGATGTCGATCCGGCGGGCGACCCACACCTGCTCGTGCGCCGCCACGTGGTCGAGGAAGCGGCGCAGGGCATCGATGCGGCCCGGCTTGCCCAGCAGCCGGCAGTGCATGCCGATCGACATCATCTTCGGCCGGTCGAGCCCATCGGGATCGCCCTCGCGGTACAGCGCGTCGAAGGCGTCGCGCAGGTAGTGGAAGAAGTGCTCGCCGGTGTTGAAGCCCTGCGTCTGCACGAAGCGCATGTCGTTGGTGTCGAGCGAGTAGGGCACGACAAGATGCGGGACGGTGGCGCCGGCGGCGGTCTCGACGTTCATCCAGAACGGCAGGTCGTCGCCGTAATAGTCGCTGTCGTACTCGTAGCCGCCGTGCTCGACGACGAGGCGGCGCGTGTTGGGGCTGTCGCGGCCGGTGTACCAGCCGAGCGGCCAGGCGCCGCCCGTCAGCTCCTGCAGCACGCGGGTGGCGATGTCGACATGGCGCCGCTCCGTCGCCTCCGGCAGGTTCTGGTAGTGGATCCAGCGCAGCCCGTGGCTGGCGATCTCGTGGCCGCGCGCCATGAACGCCTCGACCAGCTCCGGATAGCGCTGCAGCGCCATGCCGATGCCGAACACCGTGAGCGGGAGCTGGCGCGCATCGAACTCGCGCAGGATCCGCCAGACGCCGACGCGCGAGCCGTATTCGTACATCGACTCCATCGTCATGTGCCGGTTCTCGTAGGCCTGCGCGGTGATCAGCTCGGAGAGGAACGTTTCCGAGACCGCGTCTCCGTGCAGCACGTTGTTCTCGCCGCCCTCCTCGTAGTTGAGGACGAACTGCACGGCAATCCGTGCGCCGCCGGGCCAGCGGGCGTGCGGCACGTCGGCGCCGTAACCGACGAGATCCCGCGGATAGGGCCGCGGCGTGTCGTCGTCGCCGCGCATCAGGCGGCTTCCCTGCGCGGGCGCAGGGCGGAGGCGAGATCGGGCACGCGCGGCTCGAGCTGCAGGTGGTGCTCGACGCTGTGCAGGTGCGCTTCCATGAGCCTGGCGGCGGCACGGGCGTCGCGCCGCTCGAGCGCGTCGACGATGGCGACGTGCTCGTCGAGGGAGTGCTCGGCCGAGGGCGACGACTGGTACATGAGCGCGATCAGCGACGAGCGCGAGACCAGGTCGCCGAGCAGGTCGGCCAGGACGGCGTTGCCGAGCATGGTGGCGATGACGACATGGAAATCGGCGAGCAGCCGGGTGCGGCCCGAGACGTCGGTGCGCCGGATCGCCGCGCGTTCGGCATCGAGGTGGTGGCGCAGCTCGGCGATCTGCGCGGGCTCGAGCTCGATCGCGGCGCTGCGGATCATCGCCGTCTCGAGCATCCGCCGCACCTCGAACACCTGGCGCGCTTCGCTGACGCCCGGCTCGGCGACACGGGCGCCACGGCCCGGCGCGAGCGTGACGAGCTTGTCGCGGCTCAGCTGGTTCAAGGCCTGGCGCACCAGAGTGCGCGAGACGGCGAAGATGTCGGCGATCTTCTGCTCGGCCAGCTTGGTGCCGGGCATCAGGCGGCGCTCGACGATGGCCGTGACGATCGAATCGGCGATCCGCCGCGTCATGTCGCCGGGGTTGGCATCCGCACGGCTGGCATCGGTCTTGCGGCGGATCACCTTGAGTCGTGGGGCGGCGGCGGGCATCGGATTCGGCTTGCGTTGCCCGGCAAAGTGTATACACTTTTGAACCGTTCGCCAATCTCCAGGGACAACGCCGGCCGCATGGGAAAACTCACCACGCACGTGCTCGACACCGCCAACGGCTGCCCGGCCGCCGGCATGCGTGTCGTCCTGTACCGGCTGGACGCGAACGGCGCCGCCGGCGAGATCGCCCGGGTCGTCCTGAACGCCGACGGCCGTGCCGATTCTCCCCTGCTGGAGGGTGCTGCATTCCAGCCCGGGCGGTACCGGCTGGTGTTCGGCGTCGCGGCCTACTTCGAAGCCCGCGGCACGGTCCTGGCCGAGCCGCCGTTCCTCGGCGACGTGCCGCTCGATTTCGGCATCGCGGCCGCCGAGAGCCACTACCACGTGCCCCTGCTGACCAGCCCCTGGGCCTATTCCACCTACCGCGGAAGCTAGGCCTCGCGGTCCGGCCTGTATACAAGAATGGACGCGTACTGGCTCGACTGGGCGAACCTGCTGCTGCGCTGGGCGCACGTCATCACCGGCATGGCGTGGATCGGCGCCTCCTTCTACTTCGTCGGCCTCGATTCGAGCCTGACGCCCCCGGCCGACGGATCGGAGCGCGCGAAAGGCATCGGCGGCGAGCTCTGGGCGGTGCACGGAGGCGGCTTCTATCACCACCAGAAGTACCCGGTGTCGCCGGCGAAGCTTCCCGACCAGCTGCACTGGTCGATGTGGGAAAGCTACTCGACCTGGCTCACCGGTTTCGCGCTGTTCACGGTGCTCTACCTGTTCAACGCCGGCAGCTTCCTGATCGACAAGGCGGTGTTCGACTGGTCGCCCGCCGCCGCGGTGAGCACGGCATTGGGCTTCTTCGTCGCCTTCTGGGTCGTCTACGACGGCATCTGCCGCCTGTTCGGCGAGCGCAGGAACGGCGACGTGATCGTCGGCGCGCTGGTCGTCGTCTTCATCGTCTTCGCCGCCTGGCTCTCCTGCCACCTGTTCGCCGGCCGCGCCGCCTTCCTGCTGGTCGGCGCGATGATGGCGACGACCATGAGCGCGAACGTGCTGATGGTCATCATCCCCGGCCAGCGCAAGGTGGTCGCGGCGCTCCGCGCAGGGCTGCCGGTCGATCCGGTGCATGGCCGGCGCGGCAAGCAGCGCAGCGTCCACAACACCTACTTCACGCTGCCCGTCGTCTTCACGATGCTGAGCAACCACTACGGCTTCGTCTACGGCGCGAGCTTCAACTGGCTGGTGCTGGTGGTGCTGATGCTCGCGGGCGCCCTGATCCGCGTCTCGTTCGTGCTGCGCCACAAGGCGCTCGTCAACGCGAAGCCGGTGCCGTGGCGATGGGCGATCGCCGGCACGCTGGTCGTGATCGCGACCGTGGTCGTGCTGCATCCGGCCGCGCGGCCGGCGGCCGCCGCGTCGGCGCCGCCGCCGACGTTCGCGCAGGTCCAGGCCGTGGTCGCGGCGCGCTGCCAGATGTGCCACAACGCGGCCTATTCGAACAAGGGCGTGGTGCTCGACACGCCGGAGCTGATCCTGAAGCATGCGCAGGAGATCGACCAGCAGGCGGTCGTGCTGAAGGCGATGCCGCTGAACAACGCGACCGGCATCACCGACGACGAGCGGGCTCTGCTCGGACGCTGGTACGACGCCGGCGCGAAGCCTTAGCCGCGCACGCCGCGGTGCCCGCGTCGCCGGGCCGTCGCGGCCCTAGCGCCCGTGCACGTCGTACTGCTTCAGCCAGGCGAAGAATTCCGCGTACCAGAGCTTCGAGTTGCGCGGCTTGAGGATCCAGTGGTTCTCGTCCGGGAACCAGACCAGCCGGGCATCGATGCCGCGCGCCTTGAGCGTGTTGTAGTAGGCCAGGCCTTGCTGGTCGGGCACGCGATAGTCGAGCGCGCCGTGGATCACGAGCGTGGGCGTGGTGAAGTTCCTGGCGAAGGTGTCGGGACTTTGCGACTGGATCTTGGCCGGGTCGTCCCAGTAGTTGGCGCCGAGCTCGCGCGCATGCCAGGTGTACGCGTCGTCGGCGTACATGGCGCGCCAGTCGTAGCAGCCGGCGTGGCAGA
>CAZZVH010000081.1:0-1131 GCA_964657365.1 uncultured Burkholderiaceae bacterium | reverse complement strand
GCCACCGAGTGCGGGCCGCCGTGGATGTTGTGCAGCACCGGCCAGGTCTTCGCCTTCGCAGCATCGAAGCCGGGCGGATAGACGAGCCACATGTGCACCGGGTCGCCGTTGGCGCCGGCGATCGTCTTCTCTTCGTGGGCCGAGAAGCGGTAGCCGGACAGCAGGCTGTCGTTGAACTGCTCGATGCGCAACGCGGCGCCGCCGCTGCGGCGGGCGCTGACGCGGGCCGGGTGCTGCATCGCGTCGGCCGCCGTGACGACCGTGTCGCCCGCGACGTCGAACGATTGCACCCAGCCGCCCTCGGCCGCGATCGCCACCGTGCCGCTCTCGATCGCGTAGCGCCAGAGGTGGCAACGGGCGCGGTCTTCGGCGGTGAAGAAGAGCGCGCTGCCGTCGGCCGACCAGCGCAGCGAGTGGTTGACGGAGCGGTCCCAGGCGGCGGTGAGCGTGCGCCACTTGCCGCCGCGCTCGAGCATCGCCGCGTTCCAGGGCGCGGTGTGGGTGCGGCCGGCGTTCGAGGCGACGAAGGCGATGTGGGCGCCGTCTGGGCTGTAGCGTGGCGCGACGAAGGTCCACGCGGGATCGGTCGCAACCGTGGCGACGCGCCCGGTGCGGACGTTGATCTCGGCGATCGCCTTGTGGTTGTCGAGCCTCTTCTGCGGCGCCGGGTCGAAGGCGAAGGCGATGTGGCGGCCGTCGGGCGAGACGTCGAACACGGTGGCGTCGGGGTCGTCGCGCGGCAACTCGTACGGCGTGCCCTCGAACAGGTCGACGATCCGGCCGCTCGCGATCTCGAGCACGTGCAGATGGGCGACCCGCTCCATCGGCAGGTTGCGGTCCCAGTGGCGGTATTGGGCCTCCGAGGTGACGTACGCGGTTTCCTTGCGCTCCTTGAATTCCTTCCAGCGCTTCGCCTGCGCCTTGCTGCCCTTCAGGCCGGGCCAGACCCACGACAGGAAGGCGATGCGCTTGCCGTCCGGGAACCACTTGAACGCGTCGATGCCGGGCGCGTGCTGGCTGACACGGCGTGCCTCGCCGCCGTCGGCGGCGATGACGTAGAGCTGAGGCGTCTCGTCTTTCTTGCCCTCCTGCTCGCGCCTGGCGACGAAGGCGATGCTGCCGCCGAGCGGC
>CAZZVH010000080.1:0-10910 GCA_964657365.1 uncultured Burkholderiaceae bacterium | reverse complement strand
GAGCGCTCGATCTCGGCGACCACGGGCTTCTGCATCTGCTTGCCGAGGTGGCCGCCCCACGAGAAACGCCCGGGGTTGACGGGCAGCAGCGTGTCGATGACGAGGTCCTTGGCGAGCTTGCCTCGGACGCTGTGGCCGTGCTCGTGGCCGAGCAGCACGTGCATCGCCTCGGCGAGATTGCCGAGCGTGGCGGACAGGCCCCAGACGACCAGGCCCGGATTCCAGCGGCGCAGCCGGGCCAGCGCCAGCTGCACCTGCACGCCGCGCTTGTTGCCCATCAGCTCATGCCACTCGTCGACGACGACGGTGTGCACGCTGCCGAGATCGTCCTTGGCGCTCTCCCGCGTCAGCATCAGCGACAGCGACTCCGGCGTGGTGACCAGCACCGTCGGCATGCGCCGGTCCTGCCGGGCGCGCTCGGCCGACGCCGTGTCGCCGGTGCGGATGCCGACCGTCCAGGCCATGCCGAGATCGTCGATCGGCGTCCGGATCGCGCGCGCCGAATCGGCGGCGAGCGCGCGCATCGGCGTCAGCCAGACCACGCCGAGCGGCGGTGCCTGCTTGCCTTGCGCCGGAAGCTCGAGCGCGGCGGCGCGCGCCATCGCGCCGAACCACACCGCGTAGGTCTTGCCGGAACCGGTGGTGGCGTGGAGCAGGCCGCTCTCGCCGGCGCCCATCCGCGCCCAGACCTCGCGCTGGAACGGGAACGGCAACCAGCCGCGGCCGGCGAACCAAGCCTCGCCCGGCGGGAACGGCGCCGACGGCGCGGGCTCCGCCGCACCGACATCGCTGGCGACGATCTGGCCGGCGGGGACGGCGGCCGCGAGGGCCGCACCCGGGGCCGCGCGACGACCCCGACTCATGCGGCGCCGGCCGACGCGTGGCGACGTCGGCTCTTGCGCTTCTCGTAGAGAGTCATCAACGGCGTCACCGAGACGCCGTGCACGACGATGGAGACGACCACCGTCGCGAAGACGAGCGCGCCGAGATTGGCGGCGAGCGCCGCCGGGATGCCGTGCGTGGTCGCGAACATCAGGTAGTAGAGCGAGCCGATGCCGCGGATGCCGAACCAGGCGATCAGGCCGCGCTGCGACCGCGACGTGTTCGAGCGCCACAGGCCGATCGCCACCGACACCGGCCGGACCACGACGAGCAGTGCGGCGACGAAGCCCCACGAGACGAGCCGCCACTCGACCGTCCACAGCAGCATGCCGACGGCGACCACCGCCGCGACCTCGCCGATGCGCTCGATCTGTTCGTTGAAGCTCAGCACGGCGTGGGCCATGAAGGCCGGTGCGTGCTCCGGGTGGGTCGCCACCTGTTCCGCGTGCGTCGGATCGGGGTCCGCATGGGCTTGCTCGGCGACCGCCGCCGAACGCTTGCGCTTGCCGGCTTCGCGCTTCGCCGTCTTGTCGGCACGGAGCGACGGCGCCGATGCGCTCGCCCGCTGTTCGAGCCGTCGCAGTGCCAGGCCGGCGGCGAACACCGACAGGAAGCCGTAGCCGTGTGCCAGGTTGGCCAGCCCGTAGGCCAGGCCGATGAGACCCAGCGCCAGGAAGTTGTCGAGGCCGGTCGCCTCCTTGTGGGTGCTGCGCAGGTAGAGCACGAGACGGCCGACCGCGGTGCCGAGCAGCGCGCCGATGCCGACGCCGCCGGCGATGCCCCAGACGACGTCGACGGCCAGCCAGCGCCAGGCCGACGTGCCGAGGTCGTGCAGGCCGAGCATGCCGAGGCCGAGGAGCACCACCGGGTAGGCCGTGCCGTCGTTGAGGCCGGCCTCGCCGGTCAGGGCGAAGCGCAGGCGATCGCGGTCTTCGGGATGGGCGACCTGCACGTCGGCGGCGAGCACCGGATCGGTCGGCGCGAGGATGCCGCCGAGCAGCACGGCGGCGCCCGGCGGCAGATCGAGCACGAACACGCCGAACGCCGCGACCAGCGCGACGGTGATCAGCATCGAGAGCGTCGCCAGGCGCAGCGGCAGCCACCAGCGGCCGTCGCCGAGGCCGGCGCTCATCTTGAGGCCGGCGCCGAACAGCGACAGCAGCACCACCACTTCGGCCAGCCGCTCCAGACCGGCGGCTTGGGCGATGGGCGAAAGCGCCGTCCAGCCGAGCCAGAGCGGGCTGAGCGCGAAGCCGGCCAACAGATAGAGCATCGAGGTGCTGAGCGGCAGCCGCGCCAGCAGCGAATCGCCGAGCGCCATCACGATGAGCAGCAGGCCGACAGCGGCCGACCAGGTGGCCAGTTCCATGAAATGCGGTGTCCTCGGGGCAGCGAAACACCTTAGCAGAGCGGTCCGCCGGCCGCCCTACAGTGGGTACTTTCTCCGGAGACACCATGCCCGCACGCCGACGCCCGGTCATCGCGACGCTGCTGCAGACTTTCGCCGCCCTGGGCCTGAGTCTGGGTCTGGCGGCGTCCGCGGTCGCGCAGGTCGACAAGCCGGTCCACCTGATGGTGGGCTTCGCGGCCGGCGGCTCGGCCGACATCGCCGCGCGCCTGATCGCCGACCACATGAAGGACGAGCTCAGGCAGCCGGTGATCGTCGAGAACAGGCCCGGGGCAGGCGGCCGGATCGTCGCCGGGCTGGTCAGGAACGCACCGGCCGACGGCAGCGTCGTCATGCTGACGCCGATCGTCGTCACGGTGCTCGCGCCGATGGTCTTCTCGAAGCTGGCCTACGACCCGACCATCGACTTCGCGCCGGTGGCGCTGGTCGGCAACTACCAGTTCGCGCTGTCGGTGAACGCCAACCATCCGGCCAGGACCGTGAAGGAACTGCTGGACTGGTACCGCCACCATCCTGACAAGGCGAACTTCGGCAGCCCGGCCCCGGGCAGCCTGCCCCACTTCTTCGGCGTGATGATCTCGAAGAGCGCGTCGCTCGATCTCGTGCACGTGCCCTTCAACGGCGGCGGGCCGATGATGACGTCTCTGATGGGCGACCAGATCAGCGCGGCGATCGACACGCTGGCCGAGATGGTCGACCTCCACCATGCCGGCCGTGTCCGCGTCCTCGCGACCTCCGGCAGCACGCGCAGCCCGCTGCTCCCCGAAGTGCCGACATTCCAGGAGGCGGGCATGGGCGACGTCTCGGGCACGGCCTGGTTCGCGGTCTACGCGCCGGCGAAGACGCCCGAGGCGACCATCCGGCAGCTGAACGCCGCCGTCAACAAGGCGCTCGCCGCGCCCGACGTGCGGGAGCGCTTCGTGCGCCTCGGCCTCGAGCCCACGGGCGGTTCACCGGCCGACCTGGCGGCGCGCATGGCGCAGGACACGGCGCGCTGGGCGCCGGTGGTCAAGGCGTCGGGGTTTCGCGGCGATTGAGCGAAGGCAGCGAGCGAGGTCGCGCACGTCGAGCGACGCATCCGGCAAGCGTTGGTTCAGCGCCTGGATCTCCTGCTCGAACGACTGCTCTCGCCTTCACGGCTTCGCGGCCGTCACACCTGGCGAGCTCGCCGATGTCTCGCGCGCGGCGGCCTGCGAGGTGGGTCCGATCGCGCGATCGAGGAAGTCGAGCAACGTGACATTGAAATCCCGAATGTCCTTGACCCTCGACAGCCCATGTCCCTCGTCGGGATACCAATGCGTTTCGACATCGCGATGGGCAGCTTTCAATGCGGCGGCCATGCGTTTCGAGTGCTCGATCGGGACCCGCTTGTCATCGGTGCCGTGTGCGAGCAGGACCGGGACGCGGATCCTGCCTGCAAGCTTCTCCGGCGAAACGGCGGCGAATTGCGCGGCCATGGTGTCGATGTCGCCCACCACGAAGCGCATCATTTCCCGCGCGGCCTTGCTCGCGTTGGTATCGGACGAGTCCGAAAAGCGTTCGCCGATGTCCGTCACACCTGCCAGGCTGACGCCGCACTGGTACAGATCGGGTGTCTTGATCAGCCCCCAGAGCGCGGCGTAGCCGCCGTAGCTCGCACCGTAGATGCAGATGCGCCGCGGATCGGCGATCCCGCGCGCGATCATCGCGTTGACCCCCGCCGTCACGTCGTCCTGCATGGCGAGGCCCCATTGCCGATAACCAGCCTCTTCGAACTTGCGGCCGAATCCGGCCGAGCCTCGAAACTGGGGCTGGAACACCGCGTAGCCCGCCGCGGCAAGCACCTGGACGTCGAAGTTCCATGCCCATTCGTCGCGGGACACGGGGCCACCGTGGATGTAGACGACCATCGGACGGGGCTCGGGCGGACCCTCGGGCAACGTGAGGTAGGCCGGGACGGTCAAGCCGTCCGTGGCCGCGTAGGTCAACGTTTGCATCGGCCGCATCTCGCTCGGCTTGACGTGCTCGTTGCGCCTGGCCAGGTCGCGCAAGGTCATCTGCCCGGTGTCGAGCAACTTCCAGCTTCCCGGGTCCCGATCGGAATAGGAGAACACCAGAACCCGGCCGCGCGGATCACCACTCAGGAGGTTGATGGCGTTCGGGAGCGCCTGGTCCACGGAATGCTGGAGCCTGTCCCAGTTGCCTTCGAACCAGGACGTGGAGGGTTTCAGCCCGTGGGTCATCACGCGAGTCGCGTTGGAGTCGCCGTCTTCCCTGACGTCGATGAGGTCCTCGGTCGGGTGCCCGACGCGCAGGCCGGTGATGTTTCGCGCAGCGACGTCGTAGGTGAACAAGGCCCAGGTATCGCGTCCGTCGCGCGACAGGACGGCGAGCGTATCCGTGTCGTCCGGCGCACCGATCGGCACCCAGAGATCAGTGGTCACGGGCGCTTGCGCGAGTTGCTGCCATGGCGAGACATCGTCATGCCGATACCAGTTCGTGACCTTGGCGCCGGGCGTGAACCATTTCGTCTCGCGTGTCGTCGCGGCGCGCAAATGACCGCCGCGGTCGAACACGGCGTGGATCAGATCGCCTGGCAGTCCGATCTGCACATCGACCGACTCGCCCGTGACGACATTCACCCGGTGGATGTGATCGTTGCGGCTGAAGAGGCCGTCGGCGCTGACGATCGCCCATTGGGCGGCCTCGCCTCGTCCGGGCTTGATCATGCGTACGAAATGATCGCCCAGCACGCGCCCGCGGCGGCCGTCGAAGCCCACCACCACGCAATCGCCGTCATTGAAATCCACCGCGAGGGAATCGTTCGAGATCCAGTGGGCGCTCGTCGGCTGGATGATGCCGATCCACCCGTAGCGGGACCTGGGCGAGACGAGCGCGCGGGCGACGGACGTCTCGGCGTCGATCAGCATGAGCACGTTGGCGATGCCCGTCCATCCGATGACGGCGATGTGCTTCCCGTCCGGTGCCAGCGTCATCGTCGAGACGCCGGCTGGATCGAGCATCCGGTCGACGATGGACCGATCCAGCTGCATCCGCGGCGTGAGGGGAAGTGCCGTTCCTTCCGCTTTCGCGAGATTGCCCGCGCACACGGCAGCGATCATCCCGACCGCGACGACCCAGGCGCGCCCCAGCGCTTTCGACAGCACGATCAAGTTCTCACCGCTTCCAACATGTCCCCCGAAACGCCACGGGACCGATGCTATCCGCCTGCGGAGCGACCGCTGCGCCAGAACGATCCGGGCCCTGCTGATTCGTTGCGCCAGGTGGCCCCGATCAACCGACGATCCATCCTTCCACCGGATCGACGTTGCGCGGCAAGCCGAAGCCGGGGCGTCGGGAAGCCACCGCTGCCTGCACTAGACAGAGCACCGCGTCCAGGCGGTCGCCGCTGATGTCGGCGACGAGCGACGCGCTCAGCGATGCATCGACGCGCAGCGCGATGCCCGGGGTCGCGGTGGCCGCCTCCAGGCCGGCGACGATCGCCTCGCGCGCCTGTCGGCGGTCGCTGTCGTCGGTGTTCTTGTACGACCGCCGGTCGACCAGCGCATGCGCGAGCCGGCGCGGGTAGCCCTCGAGCGCGATGCGGTCGGGCGCGCCTGCATGCACGCCGGGCAGGCTCACGCCGGCAGCGACGAGACGCGACAGCCCTTCGTAGTACATGAAGCCGACCGGCACGTAACGCGTCTGCAACGGGCTGGTCGAGGCGACACCGCCGGCGCGGTCGGTGGCACGGTGGATCAGCCGCTGGCCGGCCGGCCTGGCGTTGCCCCAGGCGTCGATGAAGGCACGCCACTGCATGCGCGTGGCGCAGCGCGCATGGACGCTGGCGCTGACCTCTGCGCACGTCGCGCCGAGACCGTGGGCCTCGACGAAGGCGCGCGGCAGGCCGAAGGGAAGATCGAACGCGCCGAGCCAGGCACCCGGTCGGCCGAGCCAGGCCGTGAAGTCGGCCAGCGTGTGCAGCGCGTCGACCTCCTGCAGGCGAAGCACGTCGCCGACGAGACTGCCGTGCGCGATCGTGATCGGCTTTCGGCGCGACGGGTTCGACGTGAAGTCGACGCCGACGAGCGTGGCCCCGGACGACGGGATCGCTGTCAACCGAGCGCCAGCCCCGCGACGCCGCAGGCGATGCAGGCGGCGCCGACGAAGCGCAGCATCCGGTCGCCTTCGCCGAGCAGCCTGCCGCCAATGAGCGCGGCGAACAGCATCGAGACCTCGCGTGCCGGTGCCACGTGGCTCACGGGTGCGAGCCGCATCGCGTAGAGCACGAGCACGTAGCCCAGCGGCCCGAGCACGGCGACGACGAGCGCGGAACGCCACTGCGTCCGCCAGACCTCGCCGAAGCCGCCGCGCTGGCGCAACGCCGCCGGCAGCAGGAAGGGCACGCGGAACAGGTTGCCGACGTAGTCCACCAGGATCGGCGAGATCACGAGCGTCTTGACCGCATAGCTGTCGAGCAGCGTGTAGCCGGCGATCAGGCCGCCCGTCGCGGCGCCCCAGCCGATGCCGGCACGGACGCGGCTGCGCTGCACCGGGTCCTGCGCCTTGGCCCACAGGCCCGGCCCGCCGGCGATGAAGAAGACGCCGACGGCGATGCCGGCCACGCCGACGCTCGCGACGACGCTGAGCGATTCGCCGAACCAGAGCAGTGCGCCGAGGGTCGCCAGCAAGGGCCCGGTGCCGCGCGCGACCGGATAGACGACGGTCAGGTCCGAGAGGCGATAGCCGCGCAGCAGCGTCGTGAAGTAGAAGACATGGACGACCGCGCTGCCGGCCAGCACCAGCCATTCGGTCCGGCCCCATCGACCCACCTCGCCATGGGCCGCCCACGCGCCGAGCGGCGCCCACAGGCCGACGAGGAAGACCGCGGCGATGAGGGCGAAGCGTGCGTCGCCGCCGGTCTTCTTCGCGACGACGTTCCAGCACGCGTGCAGGAGCGCGGCGACGAGGACGAGACCGAGAGCGGCGATGGACACGGTGCGCCGATTGTCGTCAGCCGCGGCTCCAGATCAGGAGCGTGCGTCGAGACGCATGCGCGCGAGGTGATCCTCGACGAATTCGATGACGCCCTGGTCGGTCGCCTGCTTGAAGTATTTCGCGGCTCCCGACTTGTCGCCGTCGGCGTCGGCCTTCTCGCCGAGGTAGAAGTAGGCTTCGCAAAGCCGCTGGGCGGGTGCGCTCCCCTGGCGCGCGGCTGCCAGCAGGGCGGCGGCGTCGATCTTTCCCTGCGACCAGTCGACCAGCTGGCGCGGCCAGTCGGAAGGGAGATCGCGCTCGTGGGCTCCGACGCTGGCCGCATCCGCGGGCCGGCCGTTGCGCCGGTCGATCAGCATGCCCATCACGACCGGGTAGCCGCGCCTCCAGCCGGCATCGAGCTTGAGAAGCCTGTCGCGCTCGGCGGCTGCGCCCGCGAAGTCCTTCGCGAGGTAGCGGGACAGCATGCGCGAGTTCAGCGCATCGGCGTCGTCCGGGCTCTGCTTCAGCACGGCGTCGGTCAGCCGGATGACGTCGTCCGTCCGGTTGCGCATCGTCGCGTTGACGGCGGCGCCGTTCAGGGCCTGCGTGCTGTCCGGGGCCAGCTCGACCGCGCGTGCGAAATCGGGCGCGGCAGCATCGAACAGCGCGAGCTGGTCGCGCTGGATCCCGCGCTGCGTCAGCGCTTCCGCCAGGAACGGCGTCTCGAGCCTGCCCGCATCGATCTCGTAGTTGAGGATCAGCGCAGTGACCGACGATTCGACCTGCACTTTGGTCCTGGACTTCGCCGGGCCGGTGCGCACCGACTCCATGAGGGTCTTGATGTCGGCCGTCAGGGCCGGGACCTTGTCGACGGGGATCGGCGGCAGGAACAGGTTGGCGGAGAGCTTGGGAAAGGCGCTGCGCAGATGCGTCTGGTGGGAAGACCAGTCGGCCGCGGGCATCTCCTCGGCCTTCAGGGTGACCTCGTGGGTGATGTCGACCGCGTTCTTGCCGAAATCGACCCGCGTGTGCAGGGCGAAGTACGCGTCGCCGTCGTCGAACGATTCGGTCTTCGTCTTGTCGAAGACGTCGGTCGGATAGCGGATGCTGATGTGCTGGCTGTAGACCCCGGGGGTCCCGAGACCGAGCGCTTCGCGGCGCGTCTCCGACTGCGGGATCCGCAAGGCATCGCCGATCGCCCAGGCCGCCACCTGTCCGACCAGGAGGCGCTGCTCCGGGAACTTCCAGAATTCGGGCACGGAGAAGCGCTGGACCAGCACGATCGCGTCGTCGTCGGGCACGGACTCGAACACCGGCTCCTGCATCGACTTCAGCTTGGGATAGAGCCTGGCGTAGACCTCCGTCATGCGCGCACGTGTGCTCTCGGGCCCGGCCGTCGCGAGCGACGCGCGCATGGCCTCTGCGAAGTCGCCGCGAAAGGTCACGCGCGATTCGAGGATCGGCGGCGTTCCGAACGTCTCGATCACGAACCTGTCGTCCACGTGGACCCGCTGCATCTGGAGCAGCGACGGCAGGTCGGTGAGCGCGGTCGTGGCGGCGTCGAGCAGCAGCCCCTTGCCGAAGCCCGCCGACTGGCGCGCCTCCAGCGATCCGGTCTGGTGGCCGCGCGTGGCGTCCAGCCAGTAGACATGGTCGCCGAGCGCGACGCGGGCGATGACGTGGTCGAACGCCAGCGGCGTGGGAGGCAGCTCGGCGACGCGGAAATGCAGCGTCGTGGAGACCAGCAGCGGCTCGCCGGGGATGTCCAGGCGTCGCAGCAGCGCGAGCAGCAGGCCGACCTTGTCCTTGCAGTCGCCGTAGCGTTGCCGCATGACCTGCTCCGGATCGACGGGCCGATGCGAGTTGGGACCCGCTTCGGTGGCGAAATAGCGGATGTCCTTCTGGACGAATTCGAGCGCCGCGAGGAGACGGGCCTCCTTGCCGCTGTTCGCCGAGCCGATCTCCGCGGCCTTCAGGTCGACTGCCGGCATCGGCCGGCCGGCCTCGTCGAAGAGCCCGCGGCCCCATGTCGCCACGTCCTGCCAGCTCGCATATTCGCTGAGCCACAGCTCCTGGTTCAGCAAGGCCCTCGACGTCGCGCCGGGCTCCGGGCGAAACAACGCGACCGAGCGTCGCAGCAGCGTCGTCTCGCGCAGCGGACCCAGGTCGCGGGAGCTGGTCTCGACATCGCCCGGCATCGCCCGGATCGCGATCTGCCGGTTCGCGGGCGCGAGCAGGCGATACCGATACAGCTGCACCGGGCCGCGCGTCGACATCAGCCAGTCGACGTCCACCTGCCGTCCCTCGAAGACCGGGTTGGAGCCGCGGATCGTGTAGGCGACGTCGATGATGTCGCCAGGGCGGACATCGTCCATCGCGAGGGAGAACGTGATCCGGCCGTCGTAGGTCTGGCGCTCGAGCTGGGTCTCCCGGTGCAGCAGTTGCACCTTGCGCCGGTCCATGCGGCTGCTGCGCTTGCCGTCGCGCACGATGTCGATGCGATGGACGACGAAGGTCTGGTAGGAGGGATCGAAATCGACTTCCAGCTGCGATGCGACGGCCAGCCCGGAAGGATCGTCGACGACGCGCATGAAATGCGTGTAGATCTCGCGGGTCTTGCCGTCGACGCGCGCCTGATCGTCGATGACGCGGTAGTGCATCGGCGCCTTCTCGACCGGCGCCGTCGATGTCTCGTCAGACGGGATCACCCAGGACGGGGGAGGCTCGATCCTGTAGCCGCCGGGAGCAGCGTCCGCCGATCCCGTCGACGGCCCGCTGGCCGCCCTCGCGTTCTTCACGGGTCGCGTGGCGGTGTCGCCTTTGGGCACCTGCGCGAGCACGCACAGCGGCAGGCAGAGCGACACGGCGAGGACGGCGAGTCGCCGCATCGGGAGAGCCGGATGGAACAGCATCAAGAGACCTCAACAAGCTGGACCGGGCAATGTTAGAGGGTCGGACGGCGTGTCCCGCGTTCCGGCGAGGCGCACTCGGGCCGTTAAAGTAGGCGGACCTTGTCCACATGGCGTCGACGATGAATCCCGAACTCGTCGAAGCGATCCGCGGCGGCCAGCGCGAATCGGCGCATCGTGGGTCGATCGCGATCGTCGACGCCGACGGCACGGTGGTCGTCTCGATCGGCGACATCGAGCTCCCGGTCTTTCCGCGCTCCGCGGTCAAGATCCTGCAGGCGTTGCCGCTGGTCGAGAGTGGCGCCGCCGACGCGCTCGGTCTCGCCGACGAGGAGCTGGCCATCGCGTGCGCGTCGCACAACGGCGAGCCGGCACACACGGCGGTGGTCTCGCGCATGCTCGCGAAAGCCGGGCTCGACGAGAACGCGCTCGAGTGCGGCACGCACTGGCCATCCCGCGAGGCCGTGCAGCGCCAGCTCGCCGCGGCCGGCACGACGCCGGACGCGCGCAGCAACAACTGCTCCGGCAAGCACGCCGGCTTCCTGTGTCTCGCCTGCGGGCTCGATGCGCCCCCCACGGGTTATATCGGGGCCGACCATCCGGTGCAGCGCACCGTGAAGGCGGCGCTGTCCGACATGTACGGAGTCGAACTTGCGGAGACCGGCGGAACGGACGGGTGCTCGATCCCCACCTTCGCGGTTCCGCTTGAGCGGCTCGCCCACGGATTTGCGCGGTTCGCGACAGGAGCCGGCCTC
>CAZZVH010000079.1:0-10932 GCA_964657365.1 uncultured Burkholderiaceae bacterium | reverse complement strand
GCACGAGGTTGTCGATCTTCACGCCGTTGCCGATCTCGGTGTCGCCCAGGGCGCCCCTGTCGATGCAGCTGTTAGCGCCGATCTCGACGTCGTCGCCGACGATGACGCGACCGAGCTGCTCGATCTTCTCCCACCCGGCGGCGGTGGGCGCGAAGCCGAAGCCATCGGCGCCCAGCACGGCGCCGGGATGCAGGATGCAGCGGGCCCCGAGCGTCGTCTCGAACAGCAGCGTCACGCGCGGCCCGAGCCTGCAGCCTGCGCCGACATGGCAATCCCGGCCGACGAACCCATACGCGCCAATCGAGGCGCCATCGCCGACCGTCGCGCCGGCTTCGATCACCGCGAACGCACCGACGCCGACGTCGCGACCGATGCTGGCCTGGGCGTCGATGACCGCGCTCGGGTGGATGCCGCGCACCGCCACCGGCCGCGTGCGCGCCGCCCACCATTGGGTCAGCTTCGCGAAATAGAGATAGGGATCGACGGCGATGATGGCGGCGCCGCGTGTCGCGGCCGCCTCTCGGAACGCCGGTCCGACGATGACGCAACCAGCCTGGCTGGCAGCCAGCTGCTTGTCGTATTGCGGGTTGGACAGGAAGGCAATCTTCGACGGCGTCGCCGTGAGAAGCGGACCGACACCATCGACGCGGATCGCGCCGTCGCCCACCAGCTCGCCGCCGAGACTGCCGACGATCTCGCTGAGCGCGACGCTGGACACGTGAAGTCGATCCGCCGGCAGCGGCCTTACTTGGCCGTGGCGCTTTGCGCGTTGAGCGCCTTGATCACCTTGTCGGTGATGTCGACCTTCGGGCCCCAGAACACGGCCTCCTGGATGATCAGGTCGTACTTCTCGGTCTCGAAGATCTGCTTGATGACGCGGTTGGTGCGCTCGACGACGGCGCCGAGCTCCTCGTTCTTGCGCTGGTTGAGGTCTTCCTGGAATTCGCGGCGCTTGCGCTGCAGTTCGCGGTCCTGGTCGACGAGCTCGCGCTGGCGCCGGCCGCGTTCCGCTTCCGCGAGGGTGGGCGCGTCCTTGTCGAGCTTGTCGCTCGCCGCCTTCAGCTTGGCCGCGACGTCGGCGAGATCCTTCTCGCGCTTCGAGAATTCGGTTTCGAGCTTGGCCTGCGCCGCCTTGGCCGGGATCGCATCGCGCAACACGCGGTCGCTGTTGACGTAGCCGATCTTCAGATCGTCCGCGGACGCGTTCGCAGCGGCGCCGGCGAGCACCACGGCGGCGAGGAGGGAGGTGATGGTGGGACGGTTCATCATCAGAAGGCGGTTCCGATCTGAAACTGAAGGCGCTGGATTCTATCTTCCGGCTTCTTGCGGATCGGCTCGCCGTAGCTGAGCTTCAGCGGGCCGACCGGCGAAATCCAGCTGATGCCGGCGCCGGCGGACGCGCGCAGGCTGCTGAGCGTCATGCTTTCGTTCTCGCCCCAGACGTTGCCGGCGTCGGCGTAGACGAAGATCCGCAGCGTGCGGTCGAGGTTGGCGCCCGGCACCGGAAGATAGAGCTCGTTGTTCATGTTGAAGCGCTTGTTGCCGCCGATGAACGCACCCGTCACGTCGACCGGGCCGAGCGTGCCCTGGTCGAAACCGCGCACCGTGCCGAGGCCGCCGCCGTAGAAGTTCTTGAAGATCGGATAGGGCCGGCCGTTGAGGCCGTGGCCGTAGCCGAACTCGGCATTGACGCCGAACGTGAAGGCGCGCGTGATGGGCACGTACTGCTGCGCCTGCACGTTGAGCCGCGTGTAGGTGGCATCGCCGATCGGAGCGACGTCGAGGTTGAAGCGCAGGAAGCGGCCGGCCGTCGGCACCAGGGCGCTGTCGCGGCTGTCGCGCGACCAGCCGACGGTGAGCGGGATCGAGCCGCTGGTCTCGCCGAATTCCTGGCGATAGAGGAAGTAGCTGTTCGGGAGCTGGGTCGTGCCGCTGATCTCGGTGCGCTCGGCGCCGATGCCGAAGAAGACCGTGTCGAATTCGCTGAACGGCACGCCGAAGCGCACCGACACGCCCGGCGTCACCAGCTTGTATTCCTCGCCCTGGCTGTTGATCGGCTTGGTCGTCCGGTAGTAGACGTCGATCGCGCGCGAGATGCCGTCGACCGTGAAATACGGGTCGACCGTGCTGACCACCAGCGTCTGGTTGTACTTGCTGGTGTTGACCTCGAGGCCCAGGTAGTTGCCCGAGCCGAAGATGTTTTCCTGCTTGATCGAGGCCGTGAGCGAGAGCTTGTCGGCCGACGAGAAACCGGCGCCGACGGAGATCGCGCCGGTCGGCTTTTCCTTGATCGTGATGGTCAGGTCGACCTGGTCCTGCGTGCCGGGCACTTCCGTGCTGTCGACGTTGACTTCGCTGAAGTAGCCGAGCCGGTCGACCCGGTCGCGCGAGAGCTTGATCTTGCGGCCGTCGTACCAGCTCGACTCGAACTGGCGGAACTCGCGGCGCACGACTTCGTCGCGGGTGCGCGTGTTGCCGACCACGCTGATGCGACGCACGTAGACGCGGCGTTGCGGGTCGGAGGTCAGCACGACGACGACCTGGCCGGTGGCGCGATCGATCTCCGGCCGCGAATCGACCTTGGCGAAGGCGTAGCCGAACGTGCCGAACCGGTCGGTGAACGAACGCGTGGTCTCCGCGATTGACTCGGCACGGTAGGGCTGCCCGGGCCGGATCCGCACCAGCGCCTTGAACTCGTCTTCCTTGCCGAGGTATTCGCCCTCGAGGCGGACGGCCGTCACCGTGTACGGCTGGCCTTCCTTGACGTTGATCGTGATCGTGATGTCCTGCTTGTCGGGCGAGATCGCGACCTGGGTCGAATCGACCTCGAACTCGAGGTAGCCGCGGTTCTGGTAGTAGGCGCGCAGCGTTTCCAGGTCGGCGTTGAGCTTGGCGCGGGAGTAGCGGTCACCCTTGAGATAGAAGTTCAGCCAGCCGCCGTCGTTGAGCTCGAACAGGCTCTTCAGCGTGCCTTCGGAGAAGACGTGGTTGCCGACGATGCGGATCTCGCGGATCTTCGCCGCCGAGCCCTCCGTGACGGTGAAGGTGACGTTGACGCGATTGCGCTCCTGCGGCGTCACCGTCGTGACGATCTCGGCGCCGTAGAGGCTGCGCGTCAGGTACTGGCGCTTGATTTCCTGCTCGGCACGGTCGGCCAGGGCCTTGTCGAACGGCAGGCCCTCGCCGATGCCGAATTCCTTCAGCGACTTGGTCAGCGCGTCCTTCTCGAACTCCTTCATGCCGACGAAGTCGATGTTGGCGATGACGGCGCGCTCCTCCACGATCACCACGGCAACGCCGCCGTCGATGTCGATCCGCACGTCCTTGAAGAGGCCCGTCGCGAACAGCGCGCGCAAGGCGGCGGCGCCCTTCTCGTCCGTGTAGGTGTCGCCGATGCGGAACGGCAGGGCCGCGAAGACGGTGCCGGCGTCGGTGCGCTGCAGGCCCTCGACCCGGATGTCCTTCAGCTGGAAGGCATCGACGGCACGCGCCGCGCCGGCCTGAAGGGCCAGCGCCAGGGCGACGGAGACGGGGGCCAGCCGGAACAGGCGCGAGCGGGCGGACGAACGTGCGGAAGGCCGTGCGGGACGTGCGGGAAAAGGCATGCGTTGGGTCATTGGAGGCCAAGCAAGCGGGCCATGTCGTTGTAAAGCGCCAGGGACATCATCACGAGCATGATGGCAACCCCGCCACGCTGCAGCCTGTCGAGCCACAACTCGGAGACCTGACGTCCCGTCACAGCCTCGAAAAGATAATACATCAGGTGCCCGCCGTCCAAGACCGGCAGCGGCAGCAGGTTGAGCACCCCCAGGCTGATGCTCACCACGGCGAGGAAGCCCAGGTAGTAGGCCAGTCCGAGACGCACCGACTGGCCGGCGTAGTCGGCGATCGTGACCGGCCCGCTCAGGTTCTTGAGCGACGCCTGGCCGACGATCATCTTGCCGAGCATCTTCACGGTCAGCGACGACATCTGCCAGGTCTGCGAGACCGCGCTGGTGAAGCCTTCGACGACGCCGTAGTGCACGGCGACCATCTGCGAGAGCTGGCCCGGCACGACCTCGATCCGTCCGATGCGATGCCCGTTGTCGATGACGGTGCGCGGCGTCACGACCAGATCGATCCGCGAGGTGCCGCGCTCGATCCGCCAGCGCATGGCCTTCGCGTCGACGTCGGCGCCGGCGGCCCGCACCGCCTCGAGGATCTGCGTCGCGTCGGCGATCGGACGGTCGTCGATCGACAGGACCCGGTCGCCGGACATCAACCCTGCCGCGGCCCCGGCGCCGCCGGCCTTGACCTCGCCCAGGACCGGCTCCGACCAGGGGTTGCCGAGGCCGATCTTCAGCATCAGCTTGGCATCGACCTCGCTCGACGAGAGCGCGGCGAGATCGAGCGTCGCACGGTGTTGGCCACGACCATCGCGGTCGCTGACGAGCAGGTCGAGGTTCTCGCCGTGAAGCAGCGACTGCGTCACCACCCAGCGCAGGTCGACCATCGAGCGGACGTCGTGCCACTCTGTGTCGTCGTCCGACCAGGCCTTGACCCAGTCGCCGGCGTGCAGCCCGGCCTTGTCCGCCAGGCTCGCCGCGGGCGGCGGCCCGAGCAGCGCCTTCGGCTCGTTGACGCTGATCCAGTGCGCCGCCGAATAGAGCACGACGGCCAGCAGCAGGTTGGCGATCGGCCCGGCGGCGACGATCGCCGCCCGCTGCCAGAGCGTCTTGCGATTGAACGCGCGGTCGGCCTCGGCCGGATCGACGGCGCCCTCGCGCTCGTCGAGCATGCGGACGTAGCCGCCGAACGGAAGCGCGCAGACCACGAATTCGGTCCCGTCCGGGCGGGGCTGGCGGCGCCAGAGGACGCGGCCGAAGCCGATCGAGAAGCGCAGCACCTTGACGCCGCAGGCGACCGCGACGCGGTAGTGGCCGTACTCGTGGACGATGATCAGGAGGGCGAGCGTGAACGCGAAAGCGAGGAGTGTGATCATCGGTGCACGCGGTGGAAGCGGGAGGGACGGGTCACTGCGCGAAGCCCTTCAGGAACTGCCCGGCGCAGCGTCGGGCCTCGGCATCGAGGGCCAGCAGTGCATCGAGCGAATCGACGGCGCCGGGTCGTGGCGCCAGCGCCGCGACGGTTCGGGCGTTGACGCTGTGAATCCGATCGAAGCGGATGGTTCCGGAGAGAAACGCGGCCACCGCCTCTTCGTTGGCGGCATTGAGCACCGCGCACGTTCCCTCCGGAGCCCGCAGCGCGTCCCAGGCGAGCTGCAGGTTCGGGTAGAGCTCGGTGTCGGCGGCCTCGAACGTCAACGCGGCGACCGTCGCCCAGTCGAGCGGCGGCGTGCCCGAGTCGATCCGCTCCGGCCAGGCCAGGCCGAGCGCGATCGGCACGCGCATGTCGGCGGTGCCGAGCTGGGCGAGCACGGAGTTGTCGCGGCACACGACCATCGAGTGAATGACGCTCTGCGGATGGATCACGACGCGGATCTGCTCCGGTGCCAGGCCGAACAGGAAATGCGCTTCGATGACTTCGAGCGCCTTGTTCATCATCGTCGCGGAATCGACCGAGATCTTGCGGCCCATCACCCAGTTGGGATGGGCGACCGCCTGCTCGGGCGTCACCTCGTGCAGGGTGGCCGGCAAGCGGCCGCGAAAGGGCCCGCCGGAGGCCGTGAGCACGATGTGATCGACGCGCGCCGGCCAGGTCGACCGGTCTTCGGGCAGGCACTGGAAGATGGCCGAATGCTCGCTGTCGATCGGCAGGAGCGTGGCGCCGCCCTGCTCCACCGCGTCCATGAAGAGGGCACCGCCGACGACCAGCGCCTCCTTGTTGGCGAGCAGCAGCCGCTTGCCGGCCTTCGCGGCGGCGAGACACGAAGCGAGCCCCGCCGCGCCGACGATCGCGGCCATCACCGCGTCCACCTCGGGATGGGCGGCGATGTCGCAGAGCGCCTGCGCGCCGTGCAGGACCTCGGTGGCGACGCCCGCCTGGGCCAGGCGCGCCGCCAGCGTCGCCGCGCTGTCTCCGGTGCCGACGACGGCATAGCGCGGCCGGAACCGGACGCACAGCGCCAGCAGTTCGTCGAGACGGCTGTGCGCAGTCAGGGCGAACACCTCGAAGCGATCCGGGTGGCGCGCGACGACGTCGAGCGTCGCCATGCCGACCGAGCCGGTCGCGCCGAGGATGCCGATGCGCTGGCGGGAAACGTCGGTGGCCATCTGCTTCAGAGCGCGACGAGCGCCAGGGCGATCGGAAACACGGGCAGGAGCGCGTCGACGCGATCGAGGATGCCGCCGTGGCCGGGCAGCAGGCCGCTGCTGTCCTTGGCGCCGGCGCTGCGCTTGACCAGCGATTCGACCAGGTCGCCGACCACGCTCATCGCCGCGAGAAAGACCACGACCAGCGCCAGCACGACGTCGCCGAAGCGGGCAGCGACGACGCCGTAGAAGCTCGGCGAATCGACGACGCCGCTGCTGTCGACGGCCAGCCAGATCGCAGCGACCACGAGCGCGCCGGCCATGCCGCTCCAGACGCCCTCCCAGCTCTTGCCGGGGCTGATGCCGGGCGCGAGCTTGCGCCGCCCGAAGGCGCGGCCGCCGAAGTACGCGAAGATGTCGGCGGCCCAGACGATGACGAAGATCGAGAGCAGGAAGTTGATGCCGGCGGCCTTGGCGTTGGTCATCGCCAGCCAGGCGGTCCAGAGCGCGAGCAGGCCGAACGCCATTCGCAGCGGGCGCGGCAGCTTCGGCCACGCGGCGACACCGCCGCGCAGCACCCATGTGCCGCCGAGGACCCACACGAGCGTCGCCAGCCACCAGGCAGGACGCGGGGCGGCCTGTGCCCAGCCGGCCCAGAGGGCAAGGATGCAAGCCACCCCGAGGGCGACGCCGAACACGGCCGACAGCCGGCCGCCGCCGTTCAAGCGCGCCCACTCCCAGCCGCCGAGCGACATCGCCACCAGGGTGACGATCGCGAAGGGCCAGATGCTGGGCACCGCCAGCGACGGAAGGAGGACCGCCAGCAGGACGAGCGCGGTGGCGATGCGCTGTTTCAGCACGCGTCAGGGCCCGGCGGTCTCGAGCGCGGGGCTGCTGGAGACGTCGCCGAAGCGGCGTTCGCGGCGCGCGAACTGGGCGAATGCGGCATCGAGCTCGGCGGATCCGAATTCGGGCCAGAGGCAGTCGGTGAAGACGAGCTCGGAATAGGCCGCCTGCCACAGGAGGAAGTTGCTGATGCGCACTTCGCCGCCCGTGCGGATGAACAGGTCGGGATCGGGCGCATACGACAACGCCATGTAGCTGTTGAGCTTCGCCTCGTCGAGCGCGTCCGGTTCGACGCCGTCGGCGATCGCCTGGCGGCAGGCCTGGACGATGTCCCAGCGGCCACCGTAGTTGAACGCGACCGAGAGATGGATGCGGGTGTTGTGGCGGGTCCTGTCCTCGGCCTCCTGCCATGCCGCCCGGAGCTTGTCCGACACCTGGGCCCGGTCGCCGACGATGCGGATGCGCACGCCGTCGTCCGCGAGCTTCGCCAGGTACTTGGCCACCGCCACCAGGACGAGGCTCATCAGCCCGGACACTTCCTCGCTCGGCCGCTTCCAGTTCTCGGACGAGAAGGCGAAGACCGTCACGTACTCGACGCCGCGGTCGGCGCAGGCGAGCACCGTGCGCACCAGCGTGTCGACGCCCTGCTTGTGGCCGAAGAAGCGCGGCATGAAGCGCTTCTTCGCCCAGCGGCCGTTGCCGTCCATGACGATGGCGACATGCCGCGGCACGGCCGCCGCCTGCTCGGCGGCGTCGATCACCGCACGGCTCCGGCGTCCGTCAGGACACGGCGCGGCATGCGCATCAGACCGCCATGATCTCGGCTTCTTTCGCCGAGGTGAGACGGTCGACCTCGGCGATGGTCCGGTCGGTCAGGCGCTGCAGCTCGTCGAGCGAGCGGCGCTCTTCGTCCTCGGAGATTTCCTTGTCCTTGGTCAGCTTCTTGGCGTGGTCGTTGGCATCGCGGCGGAGATTGCGCACCGCGATCTTCGCGTCTTCCGCGGCATTGCGGACGACCTTGGTCAGGTCGCGGCGGCGCTCTTCGGTGAGCGCAGGCATCGGCACGCGCAGCAGGTCGCCCTGGGACGACGGATTGAGGCCGAGCTCCGATTCGCGGATCGCCCGCTCGATCTTGCCGCCCATGCCCTTTTCCCATGGCTGCACGCTGATCGTGCGCGCGTCGAGCAGGGTCACGTTGGCGACCTGGCTGATCGGCACCTGCGAGCCGTAGTACTCGACATGGACCTGGTCGAGGATGCCCGGATGCGCGCGCCCGGTGCGGATCTTCTGCAGCTCGCCCTTGAAGGTCTCGAGCGACTTGGCCATCTTCTGCTCGGCCGTCTTCTTGATGTCAGCAATCGTCATCTGGATGTCCTCACACGTGGACGAGCGTGCCTTCGTCCTCGCCCTGCACGACGCGCTTGAGCGCACCGGGCTTGAAGATCGAGAACACGCGGATCGGCAGTTTCTGGTCGCGACAGAGCGCGAAGGCGGTCGCGTCGAGCACCTGCAGGCGCTTGATGATGGCTTCGTCGAAAGTGATCTGGGTGTAGCGCGTGGCGGTCGGATCCTTGTTCGGATCGGCGCTGTAGATGCCGTCGACCTTGGTCGCCTTCAGGACGATCTCCGCGCCGATCTCGGCGCCACGCAACGCGGCGGCCGTGTCGGTGGTGAAGAAAGGATTGCCCGTGCCGGCGGCGAAGATCACGACCTTGCCCTCTTCGAGGTACTGCAGCGCCTTCGGCCGCACGTACGGCTCGACCACCTGCTCGATCGCGATCGCCGACATGACGCGGGCGGTGATGCCTTCCTGGCGCATCGTGTCGGCGAGCGCCAGCGAGTTCATCACCGTGGCGAGCATGCCCATGTAGTCGGCGGTCGCCCGGTCCATGCCGACGGCGCCACCGGCCACGCCGCGAAAGATGTTGCCGCCGCCGATGACGATGGCGATCTCGCAGCCGAGCTTCGTCACCTCCTGGACCTCGCGGACGATGCGGACGATGGTCGAGCGGTTGATGCCGTAGGCATCGTCGCCCATCAATGCCTCGCCGGAGAGCTTAAGCAGGATGCGCTTGTACGCGGCCATGGCGCCTTTCCCCGTTGTTGTGCTTGTCGGCGAAGTCTAGCCGGCGGGCGTCGCGCTTTCGTTTCCGACAGCCTCGCTCCGCGCGGTCGTCAGCCGCCCTTGGCCGCCGCCACCTGCGCCGCGACCTCGGCCGCGAAGTCGCCGGTCTTCTTCTCGATGCCCTCGCCGACGACGTACAGCGTGAATGCCTTCACCTGCGTCGTCTTCTCCTTGAGCATCTGCTCGACCGTCTGCTTGTCGTTCTTCACGAACGACTGGTTGTGCAGGCTGACTTCCTTCAGGTACTTGGCGACCGAGCCTTCGACGCGCCGGGCCACGATCTCGGCCGACTGCACCGTCTTGCCTTCGGCCTTGGCCTTCTCTGCGTCCTCGGCGGCCTTCTGCGAGGCGATCGAGCGCTCCTTGTCGACAAGCGCCTGCGGCACGTCGGACTGCGCCAGCGAGACCGGCTTCATGGCCGCGATGTGCATGGCGACATCCTTGGCGGCCGTCTCGTCGCCTTCGAACTCGACCAGCACGCCGATGCGCGTGCCGTGCAGGTAGCTCGCCAGCTTGCCGGCGCCGGCATAGCGCTGGAAGCGGCGGATCGACATGTTCTCGCCGATCTTGCCGATCAGGCCCTTGCGCACATCCTCGACCGTCGGGCCGAAGCCGTCCTGGGTCAGTGGCAATGCCGAGAGAGCCTCCACGTCGGCCGGGGCGCTCTTCGCGACCAGCCCGGCCAGCGCATTCGCCAGGGCCAGGAAGGAGTCGTTCTTGGTGACGAAATCGGTCTCGCAGTTGACCTCGACGATCGCACCGGTCGTGCCGTCGACCGAGATCGCGACGACGCCCTCTGCGGCGATCCGCGACGATGCCTTGGACGCCTTGCTGCCGAGCTTGACGCGCAGCAGCTCTTCGGCGCGCTCCATGTCGCCGTCGGCCTCGGTCAGGGCCTTCTTGCACTCCATCATGGGCGCGTCGGTCTTGGCGCGCAGCGCGCCGACCATGCTTGCAGTGATTGCCGCCATCGTCTTGCTCCTCATCGGCCGGGCGCCGCCATCGCGGGCCGCCGGCCTGTCGTTCGATCGGAAAAAAGGGGCTGAAACAGCCCCTGGCTCTGCCCGCCGATGGCGGGCCGGGCAGCGTCTCAGGCCGTGGCTTCGTCCACTTCGACGAACTCGTCGCCCGCGGCTGCCGATTGCACGACGTCGCTGGCGGCGTGGGCCTTGCCTTCGAGCACCGCGTCGGCGACGGCCTTGGCGTAGAGCGCGACCGCCTTGGACGAGTCGTCGTTGCCCGGGATCACGTAGTCGATGCCGATGGGCGAATGGTTCGAGTCGACGATGCCGATGATCGGGATCCCGAGCTTCTTGGCTTCGGCGATGGCGATCTTGTGGAAACCGACGTCGATCACGAACATCGCGTCGGGCAGCGCGTTCATGTCCTGGATGCCGCCGATGTCCTTCTCGAGCTTGGCCATCTCGCGCTGGAACATCAGCGCTTCCTTCTTGATGCGGATCTCGGTGCCGGCCTCGACCTGCGCCTTCATTTCCTTCAGGCGCTTCAGCGAGCCCTTGACGGTCTTGAAGTTGGTCATCATGCCGCCGAGCCAGCGCTGATCGACGAAAGGCATGCCGGCGCGCTTGGCTTCCATGGCGATCACTTCGCGCGCCTGGCGCTTGGTGCCGATCATGAGGATGGTGCCGCGGCGCGCTGCCAGCTGGCGGATGAACTTCATCGCGTCCTCGAAGAGCGGCTGCGTCTTCTCGAGGTTGATGATGTGGATCTTGTTGCGATGGCCGTAGATGTACGGGGCCATCTTGGGGT
>CAZZVH010000078.1:0-10964 GCA_964657365.1 uncultured Burkholderiaceae bacterium | reverse complement strand
CACCTCGGCGTAGCCGAACTCGCGGTGCGTGCTGGCCTCGACCTCGCCGCCGAGCTGCACCACCATCGTGAACATGCCGTAGCAGATGCCCAGCACCGGCACGCCCAGGTCGAACACCGCCTGGGGCGCGCGCAGGTCGTGCGCTTCGTAGGTCGAGGCGTGGCTGCCGGACAGGATGATGGCCTTCGGTGCGAACTCTCGGATGAAGGCGTCGCTGACGTCGTTCGGGTGGATCTCGCAGAACACGTGCGCCTCGCGGATGCGCCGCGCGATCAGCTGCGTCACCTGGGAGCCGAAATCGAGGATGAGGATGCGGTCGTGCATGGGCGTCATGAGGGTGTGTCGGCAGCGGCGACGGAAGCCGCGGCGGAGGCGGCTGGCGCGCGACCGTAGAAATGCCACCAGGCCATCGCCAGTGCTGCCAACTGCAGCGCGGCACAGGCGTAGAACGGCGCGCCGATGCGCCAGTCGCCGTGCGGCAGGCCGACGCCGATGGCCAGCAGCGGGCCGCTGATGAGGGGCGCGGCGACGGCCATCAGGCTCTGCAGGCCGCTCACCGCGCCCATCGTCGTGCCTTGGCGCGTCGCGTCGGCGGCGCCAGAGACGATGCTCTGCAAGGTCGCGCCGACGGTGAAGCCGAGGACGTTGGCGACGATGACGGCGTAGATCATCCAGCCTTCGCTGGCCAGGCCCCAGCCGAGGTAGGCCAGGCTGGACGAGACCAGGCCGATCGTGGCCAGGCGCTGCGCCGAGAAGCGCTTCAGCAGCTTGCCCAGCAGGAGACCCTGCACCAGCGCCGACATGACGCCGACCGCGAAGAGGGACCAGCCGTTCTCGCGCGGCCCCCAGCCGAACTTGTGCTGGTTGTGCAGCACCCAGTTCGTATAGAGGATGAACTGCGCGAGCGCCGTGCAGGCGATCGTCGCGACCAGGAGGCCGATGCCGGAGAGCCGGCCGAGGGAGGCCAGCGACGCGAACGGGTTGGCCGCAATGCGCCAGTCGACAGCCCGGCGCCGATCCGCCGGCAGCGATTCGGGCAACACGAAATAACCGTACACGAGGTTGACGGTGGCCAGGCCGCCGGCCACGAAGAACGGCAGGTGGACGTCGTGCGCGCCGAGCAGGCCGCCGAGCGTGGGCCCGAGGATGAAGCCGACGCCGAACGCCGCGCCAAGCTGGCCGAATCGGCGTGCCCGGTCGGCCGGCGGCGTGATGTCGGCGACATAGGCGTTGGCGACGGACAGGTTCGACTGCATCGCGCCGCTGAACAGACGAACGACGATCAGCATCCACAGTGCCGTCGCGAGCGCGGTGACGATGAAGCTGGTGCCGAGGGCGCAGAAACCGACCAGCAGGACCGGCCGGCGGCCGTAGCGGTCGGACAGGGCGCCGATCACCGGCGACGCCAGGAAGTTGGCGAAGCTGAAGGCGAACGCGACCGCGACGTAGGACCAGTTCTGCTCGCTCTGCGTCGACGTGTAGGTGGCGACCAGCGCGGGAAGCACCGGCACGATCAGCCCGATCGACATCATGTCGATCAGCACCGTGACCATGATGAAGGGCATGGCCGCGCTGCGGGCGACGACGGTGGGTGGAACCGCGTCGTCGGTCATCCGGGAGCTTTCGTTCTCGGCGCCGATGCGCCCTGTCCGATGACGGTGCGGTGGCTCATTCGGCGCGGTAGTTCGGCGCTTCCTTGGTGATCTGCACGTCGTGCACGTGGCTCTCGCGGATGCCCGACGACGTGATCTCCACGAACTCGGCCTTGTCCTTCATCTCGTCGATGCTGGCGCAGCCGCAGTAGTGCATGGCGGCGCGCAGGCCGCCGCCCATCTGGAAGATGATGCCGACGACCGATCCCTTGTACGGCACCTGGCCCTCGATGCCTTCCGGCACGAGCTTGGCGCTGCTCTCCGAGCCTGCAGTGCTGGCCTCGCCATCCTGGAAATAGCGGTCGGCCGAGCCTTGCTGCATGGCGCCGATCGAGCCCATGCCGCGGTAGCTCTTGTAGGTGCGGCCCTGGTACAGGATGATCTCCCCGGGTGCTTCCTCGGTGCCGGCGAAGGCGCCGCCCATCATCACGGTGTCGGCGCCGGCGGCGATCGCCTTGGCCAGGTCGCCGGAGAAGCGGACGCCGCCGTCGGCGATCAGGGGCACGCCGCTGCCGGCGATGGCGCGCGCCACGGCGTCGATCGCCATGATCTGCGGCACGCCGACACCGGTGACGATGCGGGTGGTGCAGATGGAGCCCGGGCCGATGCCGACCTTGACCGCATCGGCGCCGGCCTCGACCAGCGCCAGCGCCCCCGCGCCGGTGGCGATGTTGCCGCCGATGACGTCGACGCTCGGAAAGTGGCGCTTGACCCAGCGGATGCGTTCGGCCACGCCTTCGCTGTGGCCGTGCGCGGTGTCGACGACGAGCACGTCGACGCCGGCGCTGACCAGCAGCTCGGCCCGTTCCTCGGTGCCGTCGCCGACGCCGATCGCGGCGCCGACGCGCAGCTTGCCCTGCGCGTCGCGGGCGGCGTTGGGGAAGCTGGTCTGCTTGGTGATGTCCTTCACGGTCATCAGACCGCGCAGCTCGAAGGCGTCGTTGACGACGATCACGCGCTCGAGCTTTTCCTTGTGCATGAGGGCCTTGCCCTCGGCCAGCGAGGCGCCTTCGCGGACGGTGACGAGGCGCTCGCGCGTCGTCATGATGTCCCTGACCGGCGCGTCGAGGCGGGTCTCGAAGCGGAGGTCGCGGTTGGTGACGATGCCGACGACCGTCTTGCCCTGGACGACCGGGAAGCCGGAAACGCCGCGCGCCTTCGAGAGCTCGATCACGGCGCGCACCGTCATGTCGGGCGAGACCGTGAACGGATCGCGCAGCACACCCGATTCGTAGCGCTTGACGCGCGACACCTCGGCGGCCTGCTGCCTGGCTGTCATGTTCTTGTGGACGATGCCGATGCCGCCCTCCTGCGCCAGGGCGATCGCCAGGCGGGCCTCGGTGACGGTGTCCATCGCGGCCGAGACGAGCGGCAGGTTCAGTCGGATGTTGCGGGAGAGGGACGTCGCGAGGCTGGTGTCGCGTGGCAGGACTGTCGAGAACGCGGGGACCAGCAGGACATCGTCGAAGGTCAGCGCTTTGCCCAGAAGGCGCATGAGGAATGCTCCAGACGCAAAAGCGAATTATACGGATGCATGCACAAAGTACCGGTTTGCGACAGCCGGACACAACGCCGCGCGGGCCCCGCCGGTACACTCCGCGCCAGTTGAAACCAAGCGTCCCGACCATGGCTCGTCCCACCGCAGTTCGCAGCATCATGATCGGCGCAGCTGCCCTGCTCGCCCTGATCGCCCTCCCGGCCGAAGCGCAGTGGAAATGGCGCGACGGCACCGGGCACGTTCAATACAGCGATCTGCCGCCGCCGGCGAGCACACCCGACAAGGACATCCTGGCGCGGCCGGCGCAGCGCAAGGCGGCGCAGAACTCGACGTTCCCGGCATCGGCCGCCTCGGCGCCCGCCGCGGCATCGAGCCCGCTGGTCGCGCGCACCTCCGATCCCGAGCTCGAGGCCAAGCGCAAGAAGGCCGAATCGGACCAGGCCGCGAAGCAGAAGGTCGAAGACGACAAGGTCGCCGCGGCGAAGGCCGACAACTGCAGCCGGGCCAGGAGCCAGGTGAAGACGATCGAGAGCGGCGTGCGGCTGGCCCGGACCAACGACAAGGGCGAGCGCGAGATCATGGACGACAGCGCGCGCGATGCCGAAATGAAACGCTCGCGCGACGTGATGGCAGCCGACTGCAAATAAAGCCCTGCCCGGCGCCCGCACCCGCCGGCGCGACGCTCAGGGCGCGGCCGTCTTCCTGGCCCGCAGCCGCCTCGCCTCCTTCGGATCGACCAGCAAGGGCCGGTAGATCTCGATCCGGTCGCCCGCGCCGACCAGCACGTCGAGCGCGCGCGCCTTGCCCCAGATGCCGACCGCCTGGCTGGAGATATCGATCTCCGGGAATCGTTCGAGCAGGCCGCTGGCCCGAATCGCGTCGAGCACCGTGGCGCCTTCGGGCACGACCGACTCGATCTCGACCGCGATACCGGAACGAGGCGAACATGCCACGGCGACGCGCAACGGATTCGCCGGCCCGACAGAGCGGCTAGCGGGGCCCATGCACTTGCTCCGCGCGCTTCACGAACGAGTCGACGAGGGTGTTGGCGATGCGGTCGAACACCGGGCTGATCGCCGCTTCGAGAAGGACGTTCGAGAAGGCATAGCGCATCTCGAACTCGATCTTGCAGGCGCCGCCGCCGGCGCCCTCCGGCACCGAGGGCAACGACAGCGGCACGAAGCGCCAGAGTCCGTCGAGCGTGGAGAACGGCCCGTCGACCAGCCCGACGTGGACCGACGTGTCCTCGACCTGCACGTTCCTGGTCGTGAAGGCATGCCGGATGCCGGAGTACGCGAGATGGAGCCGTGCCGTCGCACCGTCGTCGTCCCGGCTCAGCACCTCGACCCGCTCGCACCACGGCAGGAACTCCGGGTACGACTCGACGTCGACGACCAGATCGTAGATCTCGTGCGCGGTGTACCAGAGCAGGACCGACTTCTTGACGTGCTTCATACAATCCCCAAATTGTAGGAGTGAGCCCGTTGTCCATCGCCGAGAACCGCCGAGCGCGGTTCGATTACCACATCGAAGAGCGGCACGAGGCCGGCATGGTCCTCGAAGGCTGGGAGATCAAGGCCGTGCGGGCCGGCCAGGTGCAGCTGACGGACGGCTACGTCGTCATCCGCGACGGCGAGCTGTACCTCATCGGTTGCCGCATCAACGCCCTGCGCAGCGCCTCGACGCACATCCAGCCGGAAGCCGACCGCACCAAGAAGCTCCTCATGCACAAGGAGGAAATCCGGCGGCTGATCGGCAAGGTCGAGCAGAAGGGCTTCACGCTCGTGCCGCTCGACCTCCATTTCAAGGGCGGCCGCGTCAAGGCCGAGATCGCGCTGGCCAAGGGCAAGGCCGAGCACGACAAGCGCGACACCGAGAAGAAGCGCGACTGGGAGCGCGAGCACGGCAGGCTGATGCGGCACAAGGTGTCGTCCAAGCACTGAAGGGTCGGCCCATGACGACATCCACCGAAGCCCTGACGACCGTCGCCCTTCGCGAGATCGCCGACCTGCCCGGCCCACCCGGGCTGCCGCTGTTCGGCAACATGCTGCAGATCGACAAGGCGCACATCCATCAGCAGGTCGAGGCCTGGGCCCGTCTCTACGGGCCGTTGTTCACGTTCCGGCTCGGCCGGCAGCGCCTGTTCGTCGTCGCCGACAACGCGGCGATGGGCGCCGTCATGCGCGACCGGCCCGACGGCTTCCGCCGCACCAAGCGCATGCGCGATGTCGCTGCCGAGATCGGCCTCGACGCCGGCGTCTTCAGTGCCGAGGGCGACGCCTGGCGGCGGCAACGGCGGATGGTGATGGCCGGCTTCGATCCACGCCACCTGCGCGCCTACTTCCCGTCGCTGGTCAAGGTGAGCGCGCGTCTCGATGCACGCTGGCGCCTGGCCGCCGCGGCCGGCACGCCGATCGACCTGCAGGCCGACCTGATGCGCTTCACGGTGGATGCGATCTCCGGCCTGGCCTTCGGTGCCGACGTCAACACGCTGCAGTCGGACGACGACGTCATCCAGAACCATCTCGACAAGATCTTTCCGGCGCTGTTCCGCCGACTCTTCTCGCCGCTCTCGTTGCACCGCTGGTTCAAGAGCGCCGCCGATCGGCAGCTCGATCGCAGCGTCGCCGAGGTCAACCAGGCGATCGACGGCTTCGTCGCCTCGGCACGCGCGCGTCTCGCGGCCGATCCGGACCGGCGCGCGGCGCCGCGCAACCTGCTCGAGGCGATGATCGTGGCCGCCGACGACCCCGGCTCCGGCATCACCGACGCCGAGGTCTCCGGCAATGTCATGACGATGCTGCTCGCAGGGGAGGACACGACGGCGAACACGCTGGCATGGAGCATCTGGTTGCTGCACACCCATCCCGAATGCCTGGCCCGGGCCCGGGCCGAGATCGACGCCCAGGCCGGCGATCCGGCAGCGTGGACACCGGAGCGATTCGCGTCGATGCCCTATCTCGAAGCCTGCGCCAACGAGACGATGCGGCTCAAGCCGATCGCTCCGGTGCTGATCCTGCAGGCGATCCGCGACAGCGTGGTGGCCGATGTCCGGGTGCCGAAAGGCACCCTCGTCTTCGGCGCGCTGCGGCCCGACGCGATGCGCGAAGGCGTGTTCGAGAACGCCGCCGCCTTCGAACCGCAGCGCTGGCTTCGCACCGAGAAGGGCCATGACGCCGCATCCGCCAGTCGCGTCTCGATGCCTTTCGGCGCCGGCCCGCGGGTCTGCCCCGGCCGCCAGCTGGCGATGCTCGAGATGAAGATCGCCCTGGCGACCCTGCTGGGCGGATTCGAGATCGATAGCGTCGGAACGGCGGACGGCGCCGAGCCTGACGAGCTGATGTCGTTCACGATGACGCCGAGCGGCTTGACGATGCGACTGCGCGATCGGGTCCAGCCACAGCGCTGACGTCAGCGCTGATCGACGCGCGTCACTGCCCGTCAGGCGGCCGCGAGCGCGTCGAATGCCTGCGCGCAGTCGGCGATCAGGTCGTCGACGTCTTCGAGGCCGATCGAGAATCGCACGAGCGTGCCCGGCCATGCCGGCCGGGCGCGCATCGTCGCCAGCTGGTACGGCACCGCCAGGCTCATGGGGCCGGCCCACGAGTAGCCGATCCTGAAGAATTGCAGCGCGTCGACGAACGCATCGACCCGTGCCTGGTCGTACCGGGCATCGAACACCACCGAGAACAGCCCGGCCGCACGCGTGCACGTCGCTGCCCAGTGGGCGTGGCCCGGCGAGCCTTCGAGGGCCGGATGGAGCACGGCGACGATCTCCGGGCGCGCGGCGAGCCAGTGCGCGAGTGCACGCCCGGCGCGGTCCTGCGCGTCGTAGCGCACATGCAGCGAAGGCAGCGAGCGTAGCACCAGCTCGACGTCGTTCGCGCCGACGCCCCAGCCCATGCGCATGTGGGTCGCCTTGAGGCGCTGGTGCAGAGCGTCGTCGCGCGTGGTGACCGAGCCCATCAGGATGTCGCCGCCGCCGGACGGGTACTTGGTCAATGACTGGATCGAGACATCGACGGCGACGCCCTCCGGGCCGATCGCGAAGGGGTCGAACGCCAGGCCGGCGCCCCAGGTGTTGTCGAGCGCGACCAGCACGCCCGGGCAGGTCCGCGCGATGCGCAGGAGCTCGACCAGATCCGGAAATTCCATCGTCACCGAGCCCGGCGCCTCGATCCAGATCAGCCGCGTCGCAGGCGACAGGGCGGCGGTGAGCGATGCGGGATCCATCGGGTCGTAGAAACGGTGCGTCACGCCCCAGCCCGCGAGCTCGTTGCGCGCCAGTTCCTTCGAAGGCGCGTAGGCGTTGTCGGGAATCAGCACCTCGTCGCCTGCGCGCAGAAGCGCCGCGTCGACGAGGCTGATCGACGCCAGGCCGCTCGGCACGAGCAAGGTCTCGGTGCCACCCTCCAGCGTGGCGATGCGCTCCTCGAGCGTGAACGTCGTCGGCGTGCCGTGCAGGCCGTAGGTGTAGCCGGTCTTTTCCTTCCAGGTGCGTGCGCGCAAGGCCGCCGTGGTCGCGAAGATGACGGTGGAGGCCTTGTGCACGGGCGGCTGCATCGCGCCGAAACCCGCGGGCGGCTGGTAGGGATGGGCGATCAGCGCGGTGCTGGAGTTCGGCTTCTTCGTCATGGGGCGGGTCGTGTGGCGAGGTGGACGCTCAGATGGGCATGGCGACCAGATCGTGGCCATCGGCGGCGATGATCCTGGCGCGCGTGAATTCGCCGGCACGCAGCGTCTTCGACGCCTTTTCCGGCGGCAACAGGCGAACCCGACCGTCGATCTCCGGCGCATCGGCGTAGCTGCGACCGAAGCCGCCCTTGCGCCCCAGCGCCGGTGCCGAATCGATCAGCACCTGCATGGTCGCTCCGACGCGCGCCTGCAGCTTCTCGGCCGAGACCGCCTCGGCCACCGCCATGAATCTCGCGCGGCGCTCTTCGCGCAGCTCGAACGGCAGCATGCCGGGGATGGCGTTGGCCAGCGCGCCCTCGACCGGGGAGTAGGCGAAGCAGCCGGCCCGGTCGATGCGCGCCTCGCGCACGAAGTCGAGCAGGTCCTGGAACTCGGCCTCGGTCTCACCCGGGAAGCCGGCGATGAAGGTGCTGCGCACGACGAGCTCCGGGCAGATCTCGCGCCAGCGGTCGAGGCGCTCGAGGTTCTTCTCGCCGCTGGCCGGGCGCTTCATGCGGCGGAGCACGTCGGGGTGCGAATGCTGGAACGGCACGTCGAGGTACGGCAGGATCGCTCCCGTGGCCATCAGCGGCAGGACCGCGTCGACGTGCGGATAGGGATAGACGTAATGCAGCCGCACCCATCCGCCGTGCGGCTTCGCGATCTCGGCCAGCCGCTCGCACAGCTCGAGCAGTTGCGTCTTGACCGGCCGGCCGTTCCAGAAGCCGGTGCGGTAGCGCACGTCGACGCCGTAGGCGCTGGTGTCCTGGCTGATGACGAGCAGCTCCTTCACGCCCGATTCGAACAGCGCCGCCGCTTCCGCGAGAACGTCGCCGACCGGCCGCGAGACCAGGTCGCCGCGCAGGCTCGGGATGATGCAGAAGGTGCAGCGGTGGTTGCAGCCCTCGCTGATCTTCAGGTAGGCGTAGTGCTTCGGCGTGAGCTTGATGCCGATCGACGGCGGCGCGGGCACCAGGTCGACGAAAGGATCGTGCGGCTTCGGCACGTGCAGATGCACCGCGTCCATCACCTCCTCGGTCGCGTGCGGGCCGGTCACCGCGAGCACGCTCGGATGCATCTGCCGCACGAGGTTGCCGCTGCCGGCGCCCGCATCCTTGCCGCCCTTGGCGCCGAGGCAGCCGGTGACGATGACGCGGCCGTTCGCCGCCAGCGCCTCGCCGATCGTGTCGAGGCTCTCCTTCACCGCATCGTCGATGAAGCCGCAGGTGTTGACGATGACGAGATCGGCGCCCTCGAAGGTCTTCGACGTCGCGTAGCCCTCGGCGCTGAGACGGGTGAGGATGAGCTCGGAATCGGTCAGCGCCTTGGGGCAACCGAGCGAAACGAAGCCGATGCGCGGCGCGGCCTTCACGGCATCGGGCGCGGCAGTCGGGATGTCGTAGGCCATCCGGCCATTTTCGCCGAAGTGTCCGGGCTGTCCGCGAACGCTGTCCGCGGACAGCTGCCGACGCGTGGCCGACAGGGCTTGGGCGTTGATTTCAAAGGGAATTTTCCTGAGGCCTCGGTGGCATGCGGCTTGCGCAAGAGGAGGCTGGACACTCCCCACGCCCCATGATCCGAGACACATCCGCCACCGATCGCCCGCTGCCTGTCCGACGGCCGATGCGGCGCTGGCTGACGTTCGCGGCCATCGCGATCGTCGTCGTCGTGGCCGTTGTCGTCGCACTGCCGTCGGTGCTGCATGCGTTCTCGGCGAACGCGTCGGTCAGCGAAGCGCGGCTCAGCACCGCCGTGGTCGAGCGCGGCACGTTCGTTCGCGACATCGCCGCCGAGGGCAAGGTCGTCGCCGCCGTCAGCCCGACCCTGTTCGCCTCGACCGCAGGCGCCGTGACCCTGCAGGTCCATGCCGGCGACTCGGTGAAGAAAGGCCAGGTGCTGGCAATCATCGACAGCCCAGACCTCAGCGCGAAACTGGCCCAGGAGCGCTCGAACGCCGATGCGATGCAGGCCGACGTGCTGCGCGCGCAGGTCGATGCGAAGCAGCAACGCGCCGGCCTGCAGCGCGACTACGAGAACGCGCGCATCGACCACACCACGGCGGAAAACGATCTTGGCCGGCAGCAAAGGGCCTTCGACGCGGGCGCCGTCGCCGGCATGCAGGTCGATCACGCCAAGGACACGCTCGAAAAGGCGCGCATCACGCTGGTCAATGCGCAGGCCGGCCTCGGCATGAAGGAAGACAGCCTCAAGCTGGACGTGCAGTCGAAGCAGCTCGCCCACGACCGGCAGCTGCTGCTGGTGAAGGACTTGCAGCGACAGCTCGCGGAGCTGCAGGTGCGCTCTCCGGTCGACGGCCAGGTCGGCCAGCTCTTCATCGCCGAGCACGCGAATGTCGCGAAGGACGCGCAGCTTCTCTCGGTGATCGATCTTTCCGCGCTCGAAGTGCAGATCCAGGTCGCGGAAAGCTTCGCGCGCGACCTCGCCGTCGGCATGCCGGGCGAGATCTCCGGCAACGGCAAATCGTGGCAGGGCAAGGTCAGCGCGATCTCGCCGGAGGTGGTCGCCAACGAAGTCGCCGCGCGCCTGCGATTCGACGGCGAGACGCCGGGCCAGCTGCGCCAGAACCAGCGTCTCTCGGTGCGCGTGCTGCTCGACCGGCGGGACAACGTGATGACCGTCCGGCGCGGCTCCTTCGCCGAAGAAGGCGGCGGCGCCTACGCGTACGTGATCGTCGACGGCATCGCCGAGCAGCGCCCGGTGCGCCTCGGATCGCGCAGCCTGGACAAGGTCGAGATCCTGCAGGGCCTCGCTGTCGGCGACGTCGTCGTCATCGGCGGCGCCGACGCGTTCAAGGGCGCGCCGCGCGTCGCCATCAGCCGCTGACCCACCCCCGGTCATCCACATTCAATCGCTCTTCACGACGAGGTTGCTCCCATGCTCAAGATGTCCGGTCTCTCGAAGGTCTACCGCACCGAGCTCGTCGAGACGTACGCGCTGCGCGACTTCAACCTCGAGGTGAAGGAAGGCGAGTTCGTCGCCGTCACCGGCCCGTCCGGCTCCGGCAAGACGACCTTCCTCACCATCGCGGGGCTGCTCGAGGCGTTCACAGGCGGCACCTACCAGCTCGACGGCGTCGACTTCACCGAGTCCGAGTAGGCCAGCGCCAACCCCAACTGCAC
>CAZZVH010000077.1:0-10964 GCA_964657365.1 uncultured Burkholderiaceae bacterium | reverse complement strand
GCGGCAGGTGGTACAGATCCTTGGTGGCGGCTTCGCCCGGATGGATCTTGTTCTCCACGCCGTCGAGGCCGGCCATCAGCAGGGCCGAGAACGCGAGGTACGGATTCGCCAGCGGATCGGGGAAGCGCGCCTCGATGCGGCGGCCCTTCGGGTTCGAGACGAACGGGATGCGGATCGATGCCGAGCGGTTCTTCGCGGAGTACGCCAGCTTCACCGGCGCCTCGAAGCCCGGCACGAGGCGCTTGTAGCTGTTCGTGCCCGGATTGGTGATGGCGTTCAGTGCACGCGCGTGCTTGATGATGCCGCCGATGTAGAACAACGCGAATTCCGAGAGACCGGCGTAGCCGTCGCCGGCGAACAGGTTCTTGCCGTCCTTCCAGACCGACTGGTGCACGTGCATGCCCGAGCCGTTGTCGCCGACGATCGGCTTCGGCATGAAGGTCGCCGTCTTGCCATAGGAGTGGCAGACGTTCCAGATCACGTACTTGAGCTTCTGCGTCCAGTCGGCGCGCTCGACCAGCGTGCTGAACTTGGTGCCCATCTCGTTCTGGCCGGCGCCCGCCACTTCGTGGTGGAACACCTCGACCGGAATGCCGAGGGACTCGAGCACCAGCGAGATCTCGGCGCGGATGTCCTGGGCGCTGTCGACCGGCGGAACCGGGAAGTAGCCGCCCTTGACCGTCGGCCGGTGGCCGCTGTTGCCGTTCTCGTAGGTCTTGCCGGTGTTCCAGGGCGCTTCGTCGGCGTCGACCTTGACGAAGCAGCCGGACATGTCGCAGCCCCACTTCACGTCGTCGAAGATGAAGAACTCGGGCTCGGGGCCGAAGAAGGCGGTGTCGCCCAGGCCGGACGCCTTGAGGTAGGCCTCGGCCTTCTTGCCGATGGAGCGCGGATCCCGGTCGTAGGGCTTGCCGTCGGCCGGCTCCAGCACGTCGCAGGTCAGGTTGATGGTCGGCTCTTCGAAGAACGGGTCGATCACGGCCGAGCTCGGATCCGGCATCAGCAGCATGTCGGAGGCTTCGATGCCCTTCCAGCCGGCGATCGACGAGCCGTCGAAGGCGTGGCCGGACACGAACTTGTCTTCGTCGAAATGCGAAACCGGCACGGTCACGTGCTGTTCCTTGCCGCGTGTGTCGGTGAAACGGAAGTCGGCGAACTTGACTTCGCTGTCCTTCACCATCTGCATCACGTCGGCGACGGTCTTGGCTGCCATCAATCAATCTCCCAGGGGACTTGCGTTGGTGTGTTGTCGCGATGTCTTCCGGAGCGGAGCCCCAAAAACGCGCACGCAAAATTAGCAGAATCCATGCCAGTCCGCTCCCGGCGACGGCTCCGTCGCGGTGCGGGCCGACGCACCAGTACCGGGCTTCGCCGGCGCGTCAGCGCACCAGCTCGGCGCCCAGCCGGGCACCCTGCGAACGCAGGCCGTCGAGCAATGCCGCGTAGGCGTCGGCGAGCAGGTGCTCCTCGCCCTTGACGCCGAGCTCGATGTGCCGGCCGAGATCGGGGTGGTCGACGCTGGGCAGGCTGAACACCTTGACGCCCGTGAAGCGGGCCTCGATCGCTTCCATCAGCGGCGTCAGGGCGGCCTCCATCGCGCCGAAGACGATGACGGAACGCTCGCGCAAGCCGGCTCGGCGATGCAGGTCGGCGAAGCAGGTGTCGAGCACCCATTCGATCATCGGCCAGGCCATGACCGGGAAACCGGGCACGAAGAACACGCCGCCAGCGCCCTGGCGCACCGAGAAGCCAGCGATCTTGTTGTACGGGTTCGGAATGATGGCCGCGCCCTCCGGAAACATCGCCATCTCCAGCCGGTGCCGGTTGTCCTTGCGCTCCGGATCGAAGCTCTCGCCGCGTTCGCGGGCGGTGTCCTTCATCCGCTCGACGACGAGCGCGGCCGCCTCCGGGTGGAGAAACAGGGGCAGGCCGAGCGCCGCGGCCGCGCACTGCCTGGTGTGGTCGTCCGGCGTCGCGCCGATGCCGCCGCACGAGAACACCACGTCGCCGCTGGCGAAGGCGTGCTTCAGGTCGGCCGTGATGCGTGCCGGATCGTCGCCGACATAGCGTGCCCAGGACAGCGACAGGCCGCGCGCCGCCAGGATCTCGATGACGCGCGGGAGGTGCTTGTCGGCGCGCTTGCCGGAGAGGATCTCGTCGCCGATGATGATGACGCCGAAGTTCATGGTGCGGTCCTGTCGAAGTCGTGTGTCGGAGACGCCGCGCTGACGGCCTCGGCGACCCGAAGATCGCGCAGCGCGGCGAGCAGATAGTGGGCGAACCAGAGGCCAGAGAAGGCGAAGACCAGCGTGTACAGCCAGATCGAGACCAGGATCAGCAATGGTGCGAACAACAGCATCATCGCGCTGACGGCCCAGAGCAGCGACGGCGCCGCGCCGATGAAGCCGGCGACGATGCCCATGCCCAGCAGTGGCACGCGGTGGGCCCGGATGAGACGTCGGCGTTCGTCGGCGTCGGCATGGGCTGCGAGCACGTCGAAGGAGAACACGCGGTAGGTGAGCCAGCCCCAGATCAGCGGCGGCACCACCAGCACGAGCGGAGGGATGAACCAGAGCGGCAGGCTCGCCAGGAGGGCCAGCAGTGCCGCAGCGGTGCACGCGATGGACCAGCCAGCGCCTTGCCAGAAGCCGCCGCCGTGTCGACGCTCGAGCAAGGGAAACCGGCGCGTCGCCACCAGCCGGACGACGGCGGGTGCCATCGTCAGCGCGACCACCACGAGCGTGGCGACCACGCACACCGGCACCGACAGCGCGACCACGACCAGCGGCCCGATGACGCTGTGGAAGCCGCCGGCGCCGATGGCGTCGAGCCAGGAAAAGAAGGACGCCAGCAAGATCCACCGCTCGAGACCGGCGCGTACCGCATCGACGGCGTCTTCCCAGAATAGCCAGCCGAGGAGCCACGCCGTGCCGCCCACGAGCAGCAATGGCGCCAGCGACAGCAGCACCACCTTCGGATGCAGGCAATAGGCTGCGGCGCGCCAGAACGCGTCGAAGACCATGGCGAAACGAGCGCGGGACCGGGGCTGCGAAAGCAAGCGGCGAGTGTACGAGCCGAGGCCGATTTTCCCGGGCGTGGCGAAGGCGTGCCAATTGGTAACGGTTTTGACTGCGGCTGGCCCGGCACGCGGTCATTCGCCGCACCGCTGCGGAATCGCGCTGCCTAGAATTTCCGCCATGCCCCTCGACCCGCCGACACTGCTCGTCGCTGCCGCGACCGGCGTGGCCGTCGCCAGCGCGGCCGCGGCCTCGATCGGCGTGCGCCAGAAATTGCGCCGCGGCGTCTGGTGGTGGACCGGCGCCAATGGCGGTCTCGCGATCGCGCTGATCGTTTTGGCCAGAGGCCAGGAGGACGCATCGTTGGCGTCCGGCGCGGCGATCCTGGTGCTGCAGTGGCCGCTCGTCGCGCTCGCCGGTCTGCGCCGTTTCTTCGCCCGTGGCGGTGCGGGGATTCCGGCGTGGTGCGACTGGGTCGTTCTCGCGATCGCCGCGGCGGCGGCCGTCGCTCCGTGGTGGTTGCCGGCATGGGACTTCACGCCCCAGGGAGTTCTGGCCGTGGTGATGGCCGCCGTCACGCTCTATGTCGCCTTGGTCGTCTCCCGCCTCGAGGACTTCGCGACCGCCCCGGTGCTCAGGACGATGCTGTTCGGGCTGGTCTGCAGCGCCGTCGTCCAGACGGCATGGCTCGCGCTGGCCTCGACCGCGCTCGCCACGGCGCTGGCGGCCGCCGACGTCCTGCTCGGCGCGGTGCTGGCGACCGCGGTGACGGCGTTGTTGATGCCGCAGTTGTCGCTCGTCATGAACCATGAGCGCAACGTCGCCCAGCTGCGCGCCTCGCACCGAAAGCTTCGCCAGCTGGTCGAGGTCGACACGCTCACGCAGTTGCCGAACCGGCGCCACTTCCAGCAGCTGGCGACCAAGGCGATCCGGATCGCACCGGAGACGGCGTCGGTGCTGGTCTTCGACGTCGACCGCCTGAAGCACATCAACGACATGCTCGGCCATGCCCTCGGCGACGAAGCCCTGCGCCAGATCGGCACGGCCCTGCGCGAGACGCTGCGTCGGCGCGATGTCGCGGGCCGGCTCGGCGGCGACGAGTTCGCCGTGGTGCTGCCGCGCACGCGCGTGGCCGACGTCGAGATCGTGATCAACCGCATCAACGCGCGCATCGACGATCGCCAGGTCGCGCCGCGCATCGCCCGCGTCAAGCTCAACGTCGGCGCGACGCAGATGCTGGCCGGCGAAACGATCGCCGATGCACTGCGGCGCGCCGAGATCGCGCTCGAAACGGCGCGCGACGATTCGCGCCGCAAGGCCGACGCCGTCATCTCCGCCTTCGCCTCGGTGACGCACACGCCGATCTCGGCATCGGTGGCGGCAGCCGCCGCGCCCTCGGTCGGCCTCATCCCGATCAGCCTGACGCCGACGATGATCCCGGTCGGCGAGGTCACGCTCGGCAGTTCCGCCGGCTGAGGGGTCGCCCTGTCGCCCTGGGATCAGGGTCGCGACGCTGCTGTCGCGGCGGCGAGGAACGCATCAAGCAGCGGACGGTCGTCGAGCGTGCCCTCGCCCGGCCGGTGGAACTCCGGATGCCACTGGACTGCCGCCATGAACGCCGGCCCCGGGCGCCGGATGGCTTCGATCAGGCCATCGACGGCACAACGCGCCTCCACCACGAACCCCGGCGCGAGCTCCTTGATTCCCTGGTGGTGGACGCTGTTGACGGTCGCGCGCGACACACCGGGAAACGCGCCGGCGAGCGCCGTGCCGGCGACGAACTCGATGTCGTGCCGGTTCCGGTCGGTGCCGGAGCGATCGCGATGCCGCACGGGACCGGCCCGCTGCGTGTCGAGGTCCTGGAACAGCGTGCCGCCGTGCGCGACATTCATGAGCTGCAGGCCGCGGCAGATGCCGAGCACCGGCTTGCCACGCGCCGCGAACGCCGTGACGAGCGCCGTTTCGTAGGCGTCGCGGACGCGGTCGCCCTGCCAGCGGGGTCGAGCGGCTGCTCGCCGTAACTTCCCGGCCAGACATCGGAGCCGCCTTCGAGGACGAGCGCGTCGAGCCAGCCGGCGTAGTCGGCGACGGTCGCGTCGCCTTGACCCGTGTCGCCCTCGGGATTCGGGATCATCACCGCCAACGCGCCGGTCGACATCACCCAGTGCGCCGCCGACTGCTCGAGATATTGCAGGGTCTTGCCGGCGAAGATCGGGCGGCTGTCGTCGGCGTGGAAGAAGCAGGCGGAGATGCCCACCTTCAGACGCTTGCGCGGCAGCGCCGGGTCCGTCGCCATCCCAGGCATCGTCACTGCACGCGCAGCCAGCGCAACTCGACGGCGTCGCTGGGCCACACCACCGCGTGCACGCTCTTCTTCATCGCCCAGCTGAGCGTCCGGCGATAGAGCGGCACGGAAGGGATCGCCTCGCCGATCATGCGCAAGGCCGTGCCGCTCATGGTGCGGCGCTTCGCTTCGTCGGGTTCGATGCGGATGGCGTCGATCAGCGCGTCGAGCTTCGGATCGCTGTAGCGACCGCTGTTGAACGTGCCGAACCCCGTCCTGTTCCAGGTGTGGAACAGTGCGTTGAGGGATGCCCAGGCGTCGGTCGTCGGCGTCCAGCCGAATTCGAGCAGGCTGCCCGTGCCTTCGCTGAGCTTGGGGAAGAACTGGTTGCTCGGGGACGAGCGCAAGGCCGCTCGGATGCCGACCTGCGTCAGCATGGCCGTCATGGCTTGGCACGCTGCTTCGCGAAAGGCGATGTTGACGCAATCGAGCGTCACCGAGAAGCCGTTCGGATAGCCGGCTTCGGCCAGCAGCGCCTTCGCCTTGGCCTGGTCGAAAGGCAGCCGACGGTCGAGATCCGCCGGCGAGCCGTCGACGCGCGGCGACAGGTAGGCGCCGGTCGGCGCGGCCAGGCCGCGCAACACCTTCTGCACGATCAGGTCGACGTTGACGGCCTGGTAGACGGCGCGACGGACGCGGATGTCCTTGAACGGATTGCGGCCCTTGACGTCGGAGCCCTCGAGCTCGTCGTGGGCGACATCGAAGACCAGGTATTGCTGGCCGAGATCGGTGGTCTTGAGCACCGTCAATGCGCCCTCGCTCTTGAGGCGCGCGACGTCCGGCATCGGCGGATCGAGCACCATGTCGACCTCGCCGGAGATCAGCGCCGCCAGGCGCGTCGCGTCGGAACGGATCGGCAACCAGACGACCTCGTCGACATTGCCGGAGCGGGGTTCGTTCCAGCCCCACCAGCGCGGGTTGCGCTTGAGCACCGTCCGGATGTCCGGCTCGTAGCGATCGAGCATGTACGGCCCGGTGCCGTTGGCATTGCGCACGGCATAGGTTTCCTGCTTGCCGTTGACGTCCTGGGCGAGCTCCACCTTGTGCGCCATGCACCAGGCCTTGCTCATCATGGGCAAGGCGACGAATTTTTGCGGCAGCACGGCGTCGGGAGCCTCGAGGTCGATCTCCAGCGTCGCGTCGTCGATCTTCTTCGCAGCGACCACCCCCTTGAGCTGGAACGCACGTTGCGAGGGCGCGGTCATGGCTCGCTGCACCGAGAAGATGGCGTCTTCGACCGTGAACGGCGTGCCGTCGTGGAAGCTCACGCCTGGGCGCAGGTGGAAGCGCCAGGTCCTGGCGTCGACGCGAACCCATGACAGCGCGAGCGATGGCTCGATCGCGAAGTTCTCGTCGCGGTTGACCAGGGAGTCGTACACCTGATAGTCGATACGGGCGTGATAGAGCAGCGCAAGGGCGTGCGGATCCATCGTCTGCGGATCGAACGCCGTCGCAATCCGCACCGTGACAGCGTTCGCGCCGGCGCTGACGCAAAGCCCGGCCAGCAGGAGGGCGGCCACCACGGGCCGCCGGAAGGATCTGAACACGCCTGAAGCCGCCAATGCCATCGGATCGTCTCGTGTCGACGCGTCGAGCGCGCCAGGGACGAGGATTGTGGCGTCGGTCCAGCAGGCCCCGTGGCAATGCAGGCAGTCCGTCACGTCGGCATCGGGTTGTCGCTTGGAGATTGTTGACAAAAGCCACTGCGCACGGATCTACTCTCGCCATGGCCGTCGCAGCAGCCGCCCCGCCGGCGCCCTCTCCTCACCCCACTATCACGCTGCTCAAGACCAGCTCGCTGTCGAGCGTGGTTCAGAGCGAGCTCGAACGGATGATCCTGTCGGGCGAGCTGCCGCCCGGAGAGAAGCTGACCGAAGTGGCGCTGGCCAACCGTCTCGGCGTCTCCCGTGGGCCACTGCGCGAAGCCTTCCGCATGCTCGAGGAAGCAGGCCTGGTCCGGACCGAGAAGAATCGCGGCGTCTTCGTGCGCGACCTGCCGGTCGAGGAAGCGGTCGAGATCCTCGAACTGCGCGCGGCCATGGACGAGCTGGTCGGACGGCGCCTCGCCGAGCGCATCACGGCGGCCGAATTGAAGGAGATCCGCGGCGTCGTCGATCGCATGGCGCAGGCCGTCAAGACCAGGGACAGGCACGGCTACCACGCGCTCTATCTCGGCTTCCACGACCGTCTCGTCGAGCTGGCGGGCAATGCCAAGCTGACCGCCATCTACCGCAGGCTGATCAAGGAGCTGAGCCTGTTTCGCCTCCATCTCGACGAAAGCGGCTCGTTGCCCGTTTCGGTGGGCGAACATCGGCAGATCGTCAAGGCGATCGCGTCCGGAGATGTCGATGCTGCCGGTCGCACGATGTTCGACCACGTCATGGACAGCAAGCGCCGGATGATCGGACACCCCGTGCGTCCGCCGCCAGTCGACTCGCGCCCGGCGTCGAAAGCCGCCAGGAAACCCGCGCGATGAGGACTCCATGCTCGCCCTTCTGAACCTGCTCGCGGCGATCGCGCTGCTGGTCTGGGGCACGCACATCGTGCGCACCGGCATGCTGCGCGTGTTCGGCGAAAACCTGCGCCGGGTCCTCGCGCTCAGCTTCGGCAACCGGTTCCGGTCGATGTGCGCGGGGCTCGGGGTCACCAGCCTGGTCCAGTCGAGCACCGCCACCTGCCTGATCGTCGCCTCGTTCGTGGGCAAGAACCTGGTCACCACGAGCGCCGCGCTGGCGGTGATGCTGGGCGCCGACGTCGGAACCAGCATGATGGCGGTCGTCTTCTCGTTCGACCTCTCGTGGCTGTCGCCGCTGCTGATCTTCGTCGGCGTCGTCGTCTTCATCTCGAAGCAGAACAGCGGCGCCGGCGCGGTCGGCCGCGTCCTGATCGGCCTCGGCCTCATCACGCTGGCGCTGCAGCTGATCGTCGCCGCCACGCGGCCGCTCACCGAGGCGCCGGCGGTGCGGGCCCTGCTGGTCTCGCTGCCGAGCGACGTGCTGCTCGACATCGTCGTCGGCGCGGCACTCACGGTGCTGTCGTACTCGAGCCTTGCGATCGTGCTGCTGATCGCCACGCTCGCATCGTCGGCGATGGTGCCAGTGCCGGCCGCGCTCGGCCTCGTGCTCGGCGCCAACATCGGCAGCGGCGTGCTGGCGACGATCGCGACCGCCGGCGCTTCCGCCCAGGTCCGGCGGCTGCCGCTCGGCAACCTCATCTTCAAGGTGGCCGGCGCGCTGCTCTTCATCGCCTTCCTGCCGCAGGTCCACGTGCTGCTGCAGCAGTTGGTGCCGACCGTGCACCAGCAGGTCGTCACCTTCCACCTGCTCTTCAACCTGGTGATGGCGATCGTCTTCATCGGCTTCACCGGCCTGGTCGGGCGCACCGTCGACCGCTGGCTGCGCGAGCCGGCGCCAGACGCCAACACGATGCGCCCGCGCCACCTCGACCCGCTCGCCCTGACCATGCCCTCGCTCGCCATCTCTTGCGCGGTGCGCGAGGCGCTGCACCAGGCCGACGTGGTCGAGACCATGCTGCGCGGCATCCTGCCGGTGCTGCGCAACAACGACCTGCGTCTCTCGGGCGAGCTGCGCAAGCTCGACGACACCGTCGACGAGCTCTATTCGGCGATCAAGTTCTACCTGACGCAAATATCGGGCGAAGCGCTCTCCAAGGAAGAAAGCCGCCGCTGGACAGACATCGTCTCGTTCACCATCAACATGGAGCAGGTCGGCGACATCATCGAACGGATCCTGCAGGACATCGAGGACAAGAAGGTCAAGAAGAACCGCAGCTTCTCGGAGGCCGGCATGGCCGAGCTGGTCCACCTGCACGAGCACCTGCTGGCCAACCTGCGCCTGGCCATGAGCGTGTTCCTCGATGGCCACGTGCGCGATGCGAAACGCCTGCTCGAAGAGAAGGCGCGCTTTCGCGACCTCGAGCACGAGTACGCGGCCAACCATATCGGCCGCCTGCGCGACAACACCGCCCAGTCGATCGAGACCAGCTCGCTGCACATCGACCTGCTGAGCGACCTGAAGCGCATCAACTCGCACCTGTGCTCGATCGCCTATCCGATCCTGGAGTCGGCCGGGGCGCTGACCGCGACGCGCATCCGGCAATCGCAGTTCGCAGCGCTCGAGGTTTCGGAAGACAGCGCGCGCTGAGCGTCGGCGCGCGGGCGCCGGCCGCTCGCGCAAAATGCTGCGGTGCCCGACGAACCGCAAGGCGTGACCGAACCGCCCTTCACCTTTCGCAGGATCGCGATTCCCGCTTTCGGTCCCTCCCTGCTGTTCGGCCTGGGCGAGGGCGCGATCCTGCCGATCATCCCGCTCAGCGTCCGGAACCTCGGTGGCTCGGTCGCACTCGCGGCGCTGGTCGTCACCCTGATCGGCATCGGCTCGCTGATCTGCAACATCCCGGCCTCGATCATCACGACGCGTTACGGCGAGCGCTGGGCCATCGTCGCGGCCGCCGTCTGGAGTGCTGCCGCGATGGTGCTCTGCCTGGTCGTGCCCAACCTGTGGGCGTTCGCCGCGGGCGTGTTCATGATCGGCATGGCGGGCGCGGTCTTCTCGCTGGCACGCCAGAGCTACCTGACCGATGCAGTGCCCATCCACTTTCGGGCCCGCGCCCTCTCGACGCTCGGCGGGGTGATGCGCATCGGCCTGTTCATCGGCCCGTTCTTCGGCGCCGCGGTCATTCCGTACGTCGGCACGCACGGCGCGTACGGCGTCGGTGCGGTGGCCCTGGTGCTGGCCGCGGCGGTCGCGATCGGCATGCCCGACCTGCCCGGCGAGCACCACGCCACGACCATCGAATCCGACGCATCGTCGGCCCGCGCGAGGCCGACGATCCGTTCGATCGGTGTCGACTACGCGAAGATCTTCCTCACCGTCGGCATCGGCGTGATCCTGGTGAGTGCGGTGCGCGCGTCGCGACAGGCCGTGGTGCCGCTCTGGGCCGAGCAGATCGGGCTCGACGCTGCGACCACATCGCTCATCTACGGTGTCGCGGGCGGCATCGACATGCTCGTCTTCTATCCTGCCGGGAAGATCATGGACCGCAAGGGACGGCTCTGGGTCGCGGTGCCGTCGATGGTCCTGATGGGCATCGCGATGGTCCTGATGCCGCTCACGCATGCGTCGATCCCGTTGCTCGCCACCGCGATGCTCATGGGCTTCGGCAACGGTATCGGCTCGGGGATGATCATGACGCTCGGAGCCGACTATTCGCCCTCTGCCGGCCGCGCCCACTTTCTCGGCTTGTGGCGCCTCGCCTCCGACATCGGCTCGACCGGCGGTCCGGCGCTGCTCTCGGCCGTCGCGGCCGTCCTGTCGCTGGCCGCAGGGATCTGGTGCACCGGCTTCGTCGCCTTCGCGGCCGCAGGCGTGCTCTGGTACTGGATCCCCCGCACCGTCAAGCCGGACGCGCGCTGAACGACCGCGCGCGGCTCGCGCGGGCCGCTCAGGCGGTCAGCGGCGGCTGCGTCGCGGCCCAGGTCTCGTAGCGCTTCCTGGTGGCGGCATCCGAGGGATACAGCCCGGGCAGCGGCACGCCGGCATCGACCTCGCGCATGATCCAGCCCTCGAGCCGCTCCTGCTCGA